>NZ_JBHWIQ010000014.1:121025-225841 GCF_042732055.1 Streptomyces sp. NPDC059816 | reverse complement strand
CCCGAACCCCCACCACGACCCCCGCCACATGAACGGGACCGACACACCCAAAACCGACAGCACGGGATTGACGAACGACATAGAGGCACCCCCCCGACACTGATCGATGTAGCGTGCATCGATCCAGGGTGCCCGGTCGGACCTCCACCGCATCGGACCGCGGTGCCCGAGAGGCACGCACCCGACCCCAGGAGCCCCGCCCATGACCACCGAACCCGTGCCGCGGTACGCCGACCGACTCGACCTGGGGGAGGGCCCCCGATCCGTCGACGGCAGGGTCGTCCTGGTCGACATCCCCACCGGGCGCCTGCTGGCCGTCCCCGACGACCCCGCGGCACCCTTGGAGACCGTCCTCCGCCTCGACGTGCCCCTCGGCGCGGTGGCACCCGTCGCCGGCCGCCCCGGCACCTGGATCGCCGCCGCGGACACCGGGATCTGCCTGCTCACCCCGGACGGCGTCCCCACCTGGCTCGCCCGCCCCGAGGACGGCTCCCCCGAGCGGATGCGGATGAACGACGGCACCGCCGATCCGCACGGCCGCTTCTGGGCCGGCAGCATGGCCCACGACGCCGTGGTGGGCGCGTCCTCCCTGTACCGGGTCGATCCGGACGGCACGGTGACCCGGGCCGTCACCGGACTGACGGTCCCCAACGGCCCCGCCTTCACCGCGGACGGCACGCTCATGTACCTCGCGGACAGTACGAAGGGCGTGATCCGCCGCTACCCGGTCGACCCGGCGACCGGCCACCTCGGCCCTCCGCAGCTCTTCGCCACCTTCACCGAGGGACTGCCCGACGGCATGACCGTCGACATGGAGGGCGCCCTGTGGGTGGCGCTCTGGGGCACCGGGGCCGTGCACCGCTACCGGGCCGACGGCAGCCGCAGCCATCTGCTGCGCCTGCCGGCCGTCCAACCCGCCGGGGTCTGCCTGCACGGCGACGTCCTGTACGTCACCACCGCCCGGGCCGGCCTCGCGGACCCGGGCCCCTACGACGGGGCGGTGTTCACCGTCCGCACCGCGGTGCCGGGCACCCCGGCCGCCGCCTACCGGCCATCCCCAACTGCCGTGTAACAACTGGGCGTCGGGGCTCCCGGTACGCCTGCGGCGCAGGGGGTGCCCCGGAGTACGGTGCGCTGGTCGTCACCCCCGCCCAGGGGGAACACGGACCGTTCGTGGAGGCTTCATGAAGCAGACAACCCGTGCGTGGCAACGCTCGGGCGTACTGGTGGCCGGTACAGCCGTCGGGCTGTTGGGGGTCGGCCTCGCGGCCGCCCCGGCCACCGCCCACACCCCGGTGTGGAGCGTGACCTGTTCGGAGGTGACCGTCGACCTCACCGACTACGCGGACGACGAGAAGGTCACCAACACCGTGACCATCACCGCGGACGGCAAGGACGTACTGCCCACCAAGAAGTTCGGCAAGACGTTCTCGGACCGGCTGACGCTGCCCGAGCACACAGCGGAGATCGAGGTCAGGCTGGTCGTCAAGGCCGGCGACGGCAAGCAGTTCGACGTGGACGAGACGAAGACCGCGCCGGTGTGCGCGTCCCCGTCCCCCTCGGGCTCCCCCGAGCCGTCCGGCAGTTCGAAGCCCTCCCCGACGCCGACCGTGACCACCTCGACCAGCGCCGAGCCCACCGAGCCCGGCTCGTCCGAGTCGGCGCGGCCCTCGCAGCCCCCGGCCTCCGCGGAGCCCACGGAACCCGAAGGCTCCGACTCCGCCCGGCCCGCACCGCGGACCAGCGAGCCCGCGGACGAGGACCTGGCGGCCACCGGCGGCTCCAGCACCACCCCCTGGATAGCCGGCGCGGCCGTTCTCGTGCTGCTCGCCGGCGGCGGCATCGTGTTCGCCGCCCGCAAGCGCCGGACCCCCCGCGGCTGAGGCCCCGCACCCATCCACCGGTGCCCCGCGGCCCGTGCGGTCGCGGGGCACCGTCACGTCCGGACCACGAACCCCGCCGGGCGCCGGGCCGGTCCGTTTCCGGAAATCACGTTGCACGAAACCGCGGTGCGACGGAGCATGCTGCGCGGACCGCAACCACCGACGGACGGAAGTCAACGCGTGACGCTGAACGACGAAGAGCGGCAGGTCCTCACCGACGCCGAGGGACAGCCGTTGCTCACCTACGTGCGGGGCGAACGGGCCGGACGCCCCTGGGCCGACCTGGTACGGGTGACCGGCGCCGCCGACCCGATACCGGTGGTGCTCGCCGCCCTGTCCGGCTGGGTGGTGTCCGGCAGCGTGCACCTGGGCGAGGAACTGATCCGCCACGGGGCACGGACCCTGCGGCACGCCCACGGCATGCGACGCGACCTCACGGCCGAACCACCCACCGCCGTGCCCCTGCCGCACGGGGCGCGCGCGGTCCCCTGCGACCGCACCCCCCGCGCCCTGCTGCCCGCCTGGCGGGCGGCCTTCGGCCCCGACCACCCCGACCACCACCCGGGCACCGACGAGGAGGCGTACGCGGAGCGCCTCGTACCGCTGCTCGACGGCACGGTGCTGGGCCCGGTGCTCCCGAGCAGCGTCCTCGCGGTGGACCCCGAGGACCGGGTGGTGGCGGGCGTCATCGTGACCGACCGCGGCGGACAGCCGTGGATCGCCGAGGTGTTCCGCGCCCCGGGCGACCGGTACGCGGGACTCGGCGCCGCACTGTTGCGCCACGCCTTGGCCGATGCCGTCGACCGCGGTCTGACGAGCGTCGAACTGGCCGTCACCGACGGCAACCCCGCCCGCCGCGGGTACGAACGCCTCGGCTTCGTCCGCACGTCCACCGCACTCACCGTCGTGGTCCCGTAGCCGACGGGTGCCCGGCGCCCGCGGACCGCCACGAACCGCGGCGTCGGTCGTTTGACCGGGCACGTCCCACCGACCGAACCGGGAGAGCACCCAGTGAAGTTCCGCCACGCCACGTTGGCCGCCGCGACCGGCGCCCTGATGATGTGCGGTGCCGTGACCGCCGAGGCAGCCGACGGCACGCCCCGCGTCACCACCAGCGACAACGACCGGGGCCGGTTCGTCGACCTGAAGAAGGAGACGGCGAACCTGACCCGCGACATGGACCGCAAGGCCGTCGCCCCGGTCCACATGGCCGGATACCTGCTGACGCCCCGCCCGTCGCGGTGACGGCCCCGCGGTACGCAGTGACGACCGGCACTTAGGACGGCTCGGGCAGCGGTTCCCCGGTCTCCACCAGCGTCTTGAGGCCCGACAGCACCAGCGGCCAGCCCTCGCTGACCATCGCGACGACCGTGCTGTCGGGCACCGGTCCCTCATGGACGACCGTCAGTCTCACCACCTCGCCCAGGGGTTCCAGGGCGAACGACACCGTCGAGCGCCCCTCGGCGACCAAGCGCTCGTGCACCGTGCTGCCCAGACCGACGGATGCCGCGAACGCGGGGGTGAACGTGTGCCAGGTGTACGCGAGCCGGCGGTACGGGGTGGCGTCGATGACCACCTGCTCCGGGTCCTCGATCACCGTGCCGTCCGCGAGGACCCAGGTCATGGGGGAACCGGTCCGCCAGTCCGACCGCAGCTCCACCTGCCAGTAGCGCCGGGTCAGGGCCGGATCGGTGAGGGCCCGCCACAGCTGCTCGGCTCCGGCCCTGATGTAGGTGGTGTGGACGAACCGGTCGTTCTTCATGGCGTCTCCGTACGGCCCGGGAACTGCATCGTAAGGACGCGGACCCCGCCCCGCACGTCCGGTGCGGGCGCCGTCGCGCCTGCGGGTGCCGTCGCCGTCGGGCCGCCCTAGGCTGGTGCCGCTCGCCCCGGGCGCGCCCGGGAACGGAAGCGGGAGCAGGGCCAGGGAGGTTCGTCATGCCGCGTCCCGTCTGGTCGGGAGCCATCACCTTCGGCCTGGTCACCATCGCGGTCAAGGTGCTGCCTGCGACGGAGAGCCACACCATCGCCTTCCACCAGTACCACCGCACGGACATGGCCAGGGTCCGGGTCAAGAAGGTGTGCGCGGTCGACGGGCAGGCCCTGACCGCGGACGAGATCGGACGCGGGTTCGAGACCCCCGACGGCGACACCATCGAGATCACCGACGAGGAACTCGACGCGATTCCGCTCCCCACGGCCAAGGCCATCGAGATCGCCGGCTTCGTGCCCGCCGCGAGCATCGATCCCCTGCGCATCGGGGAGGGCTACTACCTCCAGAGCGGCGGCGAGGTGGCGGCGAAGCCCTACGTACTGCTGCGCCGGGCACTGGAGCGCAACGCCAAGGTCGCCGTCGCGAAGTTCGCCTGGCACGGCCGGGAACGCCTCGGGCTGCTGCGGGTCAAGGACGACGTCCTGGTCCTGCACGCCATGAAGTGGCCCGACGAGATCCGCTCCCCGAAGGAACTCGCGCCCACCGACGTGGAGATCGACGACCGGGAGATCGACGCGGCCGTCAGCCTGGTCAACGCCATGCCCGCGACCGACCCCGCCTCGTTCACCGACGCCTACCAGGAGGCCCTGGAAGAGGTCATCAGGGCCAAGTCCGGCGACGCCGGGACACCCGCCCCGAGCACGGCCGCGCCGGAACCGGGCGGCGAGGTGCTGGACCTGATGTCCGCACTGGAACAGTCCCTGGAACGGACGGGCACGGCGGGCCGGGGCGAGGGGCGGGCGGCGACGGTCCACGAACTTCCGCGTCGCCCGACCCGTGGCGGCGGGAAGCGGCGCAAGGCCGCCGGCTCCTGATCCGAGCCCCCCGCGCGGGTGCGGTACACCGCCCGAACGGGCGCATTTCCCGCAACTCGTAGCGCCGTCCGTGGCCTCCCGTGCCTATCGTCGAAGGGCCGTCGCACGTCCGACGGCCCGTTGGACAGGTGCCGGAGATCCGTCCCGGAAACGGAGGTCCCCGGCGGACCCCTAGGTCAGGAGGCCGGTGCTCATGGTGAAACCCGGGTGGCGGAACACCATGGTCGGCGAACTCTCGGCCGAGTTCGCGGGGACCTTCATCCTCATCCTCTTCGGCTGCGGCGTCGTCGCCCAGGTCGTCGCGGCGGGCATCGGTGACCACGACAGCATCGCCTGGGCCTGGGGGCTCGGCGTCACGCTCGGCATCTACGTCGCGGCCCGCCTCAGCGGTGCACACCTCAACCCCGCGGTCACGCTGGCGCTCGCCGCGTTCAAGGGGTTCGAGTGGCACAAGGTGCTGCCGTACGCACTGGCCCAGACCGCCGGTGCGTTCGTCGCCGCGCTGCTCGTCCGGTGGAACTACAGCGAGGTCCTGGCCATGGCCGACCCCGGGCACACCCTGAAGACGCAGGTCGTCTTCTCGACGCTGCCCGGCAACGGCGTGCTGCCGATCAGCGAGTTCGGTGCCCTGCGCGACCAGATCATCGGCACCGCGATCCTGCTGTTCGTGATCTTCGCGGTCACCGACCTCCTCAACACCCCGCCGGGCGCCAACCTCGGCGCATTGATCATCGGACTGCTGATCGTCGCCATCGGCATGGCCTGGGGCACCGACGCCGGGTACGCGATCAACCCGGCCCGTGACCTCGGACCACGGCTCGCCAGTTTCCTCACCGGCTACGGCGACGCCTGGCGGGACCAGTACGGCAACTTCTACTTCTGGGTGCCCATCGTCGGCCCCCTCATCGGCGGGGTGCTGGGCGCCGCGTTGTACAAGGTCCTCGTCGGACGCTACCTGCCGCAGGCCGACGAGGAACCCCAGGAACCGGGGCAGGTCCCCGCGGCCGAAGGTCCTGGCTGAGCCGTTAGGGTGGCTCCCGCGGGCGGCCCGCCCGAACAGCGGCACCACCGCCCCCGGCGGGCGGTCCCCGCTCGTACGGGTACGCACGGCGTGCCCGTGGCCCGCCGACCAGGAGCAGCGCGTGATCGCCCCGCCCGCGCGTGAACCCGTCGACCCGGACATCGCCCCCGCGGACCGCGCCGCGCCCGTGCGCCGGGTGGTCGCGGCCGTGGCGTGTGGCGGAGCCGTCGGTGCCGGTGCCCGGTACGGTGCCGTGCTGCTGTGGCCGACCCCGGCCGGTGCGTTCCCCTGGACCACCCTGACCGTGAACGCGGTCGGTTGCGCACTGATCGGCGTGCTGATGGCCGCGTTGACCGCCGCCCGGACGCCGGGGCCGTTGGTGCGGCCGTTCCTCGGGACCGGGGTGCTGGGGGGATTCACCACCTTCTCCGCGTACGCCGTGGACGTACAGCAACTCGTGCGGCAGGGGGAGGGCACACGGGCGGCCGGGTACCTCCTGCTCACCCCGCTGTGCGCGCTCGCCGCGGTGTGGGCGGGCGCCCGGCTCACCCGGTGGGCGCTGCGACGGGGGCGGTCGTGACGGGGTCCGGGGGAGCCGCGGAGTGGCTGCTCGTCCTGCTGGGGGCCGCGGTCGGTGCGCCGCTGCGCTATCTGACGGACCGGGCGGTCCGGGCCCGGCACGACACCCTCTTCCCCTGGGGCACCTTCGCGGTGAACGTCGTCGGCTCGCTGGTGCTCGGGCTGCTGACGGGAGCGGTCCTCGCCGGGGCGGGGGACTCGCGCCTGTACGCACTGCTCGGAACCGGATTCTGCGGGGCACTCACCACGTACTCCACCTTCGCCTACGAGACCCTGCGGCTCGCCGAGGAGGGTGCGTCGGGGCGGGCCGTCCTCAACGTGCTGGGGAGCACGGCGGCCGGGGTGGGCGCGGCCTTCGCGGGGGTGGCGGTGGCGACCGCGCTCTGAGGAAGGCCCCCACCGGCACGTCGACTCCCCGTGTGGTGTGAGGAAGGTGACGCTCCGCCAAGTGAACCATTCGCGTTCCGTGCGCGTATGAGCAGGTGAGACCGGACCGCACCAGCGGCCACGGCCGGGTGCGGTACCCGGCCGGGACCGCCGGCACGATCGTTCCGGGTGGACGCGCCCCGCGGAGGCCCGCATGCCCATCAGTCGAGACACCGACGTCGCCGTGCCCGAACCGGAGGGCGGCCCGCCGCTGTCGGTGCCGAGTGCGCTCCAGCGCTGGGCGGTCACCGCGCGGGACAGAGCGGTCGTCACCGCTCTGGTGGAAGAAGGCGGACTCCTGTCGCGCGAGGACGTCTGCCGGGTCCTCGTCCGGGACGACGGGCCCGGCGGCACCCGATGCGACTGGGTGCGACTCGCGGGACATCTGGACAGCCTGGAACTGGCCCCTTCGGAGCGGGTGTTCCTCGCCCTGCTGCTCTCCATGGCGGGCGCCCGGCAGGTCGAGCTCTCCCTCGTCCAGGACCTCGACGAGGGCCGGCTCGCGATCGTGCTGCGCGCACTCGTCCGCCTCTCCGGCAACAGCCGGATCGCGGTGGGCACCCGGGTGTGACCCGACCGGAACAGGACAAGTCGCCCTGAGCACGGGGGAGATGGGGTGGCCCATCCCACAGGAGGCGATCTGAACGCCCCACGCGTCCCCTGCGTATCACACGGCGTTCAGACGTCCCGCGGTCCGTCACCGCCACCGCAGTTTCGGTGGCCGTGCCGACCGCGTTCCCCAGGAGGTCACCCCGTTGAATCACCGACGCATCCCCCCGCGCAAGGCCGTACTCGCAGGAGCCGCGGTGGTCGCGCTCGCCGCCGCCGCCGTCGTCCTGCCGAACGCCAGCGCCTCCCCCGAGGCGGCGCCGCCCGCTCCCGGCCCCAGACAACTCACCCCCCTCGCCGCCTCGGAGCTCGCCTCCCGACTCACCGCGACGCTCGGCGGGGACCACGGCGGCTCGTACTACGACGTGGACCGGCAACAACTCGTCGTCAACGTCGTCCGTGCGGACGACGCCGCCGTCCAGGAGGCGCGCGAGTCCGGCGCGGTCATCCGCGGCGTCGACCACAGCATCAACCAACTGAAACGGGCATCGGGAGAGTTGAAGGAGCGGGCCACCATCCCCGGCACCTCCTGGGCCGTTGACCCGGTGACCAACCGGATACGCGTCACCGCCGACCGCACCGTCACGGGCGAACGGTGGGACCGGCTGACGCGGGCCGTCGCCGGGCTCGGCGACTCAGTCGCCCGGATCGAACGGTCGACGGGCGAGTTCGCCCCCTTCGTCGAAGGGGGCGACGCCATCTTCGGCGGCGGTTCCCGATGTTCGCTCGGCTTCAACGTCACCACCAGGGAGGGGACCCCGGGCTTCCTCACCGCCGGCCACTGCGCGGTTGCCGCGGCCCGGTGGAGCGACGACAACGGCACCGTGCTGGGCAGCGTCCGGGCGGCCACCTTCCCGGGCGCCGGCGACCTCGCCCTCGTCGGGTACGACGACCCGGGCGTCCGGGCGCCGAGCAGCGTCAACACCGGCCAGGGGCGAAGCGTGGCCATCGACCGGGCCGCCGACGCCACCGTGGGGCAGTCGGTGCAACGGATGGGCAGCACCACGGGGTTGCGCAACGGTCGGGTGACCGGTCTGAACGCCACCGTGAACTATCCCGAGGGCACCGTCTCCGGGCTCATCCAGACCGACGTCTGCGCAGAGCCCGGGGACAGCGGCGGCCCGCTGTTCACCGGGGAGGGCGCCGCCGTCGGACTCACCTCGGGCGGCAGCGGCAACTGCACCAGCGGCGGGGTCACCTTCTTCCAGCCGGTCACCACGGCGCTGGCGGCGTTCGGGGCACGGATCGGTGCCCCGAACGGCAACGAGGGACAGCAGCCCGGCGACCCGACCGACGCGGCGAGCCCGCCGAACCAGGAGACGGGTCCGCCGCCCGTGGACGAGGAGCCCGCCCAGGACGACGACTGACCAACGCTCCACCCGGACGGCGCCGCGGACCCGGCCGCACGTGTCAACTCCCGGCGCCCGCCGTGACCCGACGCAGGACGCGCAACAAGTACCCCTTGCGATCGAGGGGGTTGAGGTCGGTGCGCTCCCGGCCCGGGGGCGCACCCGCGACCGGCCGGTAGTGGCCGAACGCCGACTCCAGGACCCCCTCCCCGCCGGTCAGGGTCGGCAACTGCCGTTCCAGATGGTGGAGTCCGGCTGCCGGCACGTCCCCCTCCAGCACGCACTGGGCGTCCGTGAGGCGGGGCGTGTCGGGCCGGGCGCCGAGCCCGGTCAGCAAGCCCCACACCGGGGCGAAGGCGTCGGCCGGAACCTCCAGCCGGAACCGGTGCACCGGCTCCAGGACCTCCGTCCCGGCCCGGCGCAACGCCGCGACCAGGACCAGCGGGGTCAACTGGCGGAAGTCCCCGGCGGTGCTCGACATCGCCTTGTCGAAGGTGGCGTGCGCATGGCTCTGCCGTGGTGCGTAGGCCGAGGTCGTGAGGACGACGACAGCGTCCGCGACACGCCACCCGTGCAGACCCTGGAGCAGCGTCTCGCGCACCGACTCCTCCACCGCCTTGATGAAGGCCAGCGGCAGCGAACCGAGTTCGATCCCCAGCCGGAACTCCACCCCGGTGCCTTCCGGGGCGGGCTCCACCCGCAGCCCCACGGTGGCCAGGAAGGGGTTCCCCTCCGGTCCCGCGCTCCTGCCCTGCTCCCGGTCCAGCCGTTCGACGGCCTTGCCGGTGCCCAGCAGCCGCTCCCGATGAATCGTCGTGGAGTCACGGAAGGTCACCGCCACCCCGAACTCCTCGGCCAGCGTCGCCTGGATGACCTCCTTCTGCACCTCGCCGTAGAGCGAAACGGACACCTCGTGACGGATGTCGTCCTGCCGGAGGTTGATCAGCGGGTCCTGTTCGGCCAGCAGGGTGAGGGCGCTGTGCAAGGCCCCCCGGTCCCGGTCCCGCACCGGCGTGACCACCGTCTCCAGGGTCGGCGGGGCGAACTGGTGGCCGTGTCCCCCGGCGGGCGACGGGCCCGAGCCGTGGGGCCCGGGGCCGGCGGCGGTCAGACGGTCGCCGACCCGGACGCCGCTGAGCCCCCGTAGCAGCGCGATCCGTCCCGCGGTCGCGTCCGCGCCCCGCCGGAACCCACCCTCCTCGAAGACCTCGACGGCCGTCACCTTGGCCTCGGTGCTGCGCCCGTGCGCGTCGGCGCACACCAGCCGGTCCCGGCCGCGGACCGTTCCGGAGAACAGCCGGGCGTAGGCGATCCGCTCCCCGGCCGGCCCGCGCTCCACCTTGAAGACCGTGCCCGACACCGGCCCGTTCGAGGGCCCCTCGGTGGCGGGCAGCAGTTCCGGCAGGGCGTCGACCAGCGCGTCGATGCCGGTGCCCGTCACGGCCGAGCCGAAGAACACCGGATGGACCCGGCCCGCGCGGGTCTGGGACGCGAGGGACCCGCGCAGCAGGTCGTAGGGGACACCGCGCTCGTCGTCGACGTACCGGGCGAGCAGTGCGTCGTCCCGTTCGGTGAGGAGTTCCAGGAGGTCCGCGCGGAAGGGTGCGTCCGCCGCACCGAACGCCCGCACGCGAGCCCGTCGGGTGCCCGGCGCGCTCACGGTGGCCGCCGCGACCGACGAGGGCGTCAGTCGCGCGGACACCTCGTGCAGCACCCGATCGGGGTCGGCGCCCGCGCGGTCCACCTTGTTCACGAAGACGAGCGTCGGGATGCCGAGCCGGGTCAGGGTCCGCATCAGCACCCGGGTCTGTGCCTGGACGCCCTCGACGGACGACACGACCAGCACGGCCCCGTCGAGCACGCCGAGCACCCGTTCCACCTCGGCGATGAAGTCGGGGTGACCGGGGGTGTCGAGCAGGTTGACCGTGACGTCCCCGAGGGTGAAGGAGACCACCGCCGACTTGATGGTGATGCCGCGCCGGCGCTCCAGCTCCAGCGAATCGGTCTGTGTGGTGCCGTCGTCGACGCGACCGATCTCGTCGATGACCCCGGCGGCGTACAGCAGCCGCTCGGTCAGGCTCGTCTTACCGGCGTCGATGTGCGCCAGGATTCCCAGGTTGAGCGTACGCACGGAGCTTTCCGTCCCTGTGGTCGTTGGACATGACCTTCTCGCTGGACGTGAGAGCTCCTCGCATGACCGCCTCCTGGGTCGACCGGTGGTGAGGACCGAGTTCAGCAGTCCGCCCGGGGACCGGGCAACCGGTTTTCCGCCCGGCGTCCGCGTGCTGCCGGGCCGGCTCCGGACAGCGGAAGGTGCCCGGTGGGACGTGTGACCCCGTCCCACCGGGCACCGGCGCGGCGCGCCCGAGTAGCGCGTGCGGACCGTCAGTCGTCGTCGAGACCCCGGTCGATGGCGCGGATCCCCTCACCGTCGGCCGTGTCGCCGTCGAGCGACCAGACCATGGCCCCGCCGAGCCCCCGGTCCACCACGTACTCCGCCTTGGTGCGCAGCACCTGCGGGTCGTCGTACGTCCACAGGGAGTTGCCGTCGAACAGCCAGGCGTGGCCGTTCTTCTTGTCCCGGTACACCTTGTACGTGCCCGAGGCCGCGAGCTTCTTGAGCTCCTTGTAGTCCTCGTACCCTGCCTGGTGCTTGGCGGGCGCCGGACCCGTGTTCGGCTGGTGCAGGCCGTCGCCGCCGCCCGACACCCCGGTCCAGCCCTGGCCGTACAGGGGCATGCCGACGACCAGCTTGTCGGCGGGTGCCCCGCGCCGCAGCCAGTCGTTGACCGTCTGGTCCACGCTGAAGTCGTCCTTGGCGTACAGGGCGGACTGCTGGTTCGTGGTCTTCTCGCCGGACACGTGGAAGTCGTAGCCCTGGAGGTTCACGAAGTCGAAGTCCCGCATGATCTTGCGGACCTCGAAGCCCGCGTCGATCTTCGCCGGAGCGGTGGGCACGAACGCCGACAGCTCGTAGTGCTTGCGCTGCTGGCCCTGCTTCTGCTGCGCCTTCGCGTATCCGTCCAGCTCGGTGCGGAACTCGCGGATGAGCGCGGTGAAGTTCTTCTTGTCCTCGGGGGTGTAGGGCGTGTCGTCCTCGCCCGAGGAACCGGGCCACTCCCAGTCGACGTCGATGCCGTCGAAGACGCCGGCCGCGGCCCCCTCGCCGCCGCGGGTGCCGTCCTGCGGCAGGTTGCCCTTGATGTAGAGGTCGACGCAGGACTTGACGAACGCCTTGCGCTTGGCCGGGGTGCTCACGGCGTTGGAGAAGTGCGTGGACCAGCTCCAGCCGCCCAGCGAGATCATGACCTTGAGGCCCGGGTGCTTCTTCTTCAGCTCGACGAGCTGGTTGAAGTTGCCGGCCAGCCGCTGGTCGTAGGTGTCCGCGACGCCGTCGACGGAGTTCGCCGCGTCGATGGGACGGACGTAGTCCGCCCACGGGTCGCCCTCACCGGGCACGCTGTCGAGGAAGCACTTGCCTTGGGGGGAGACGTTCCCGAAGGCGTAGTTGATGTGGGTGAGCCGTGCCGCCGCACCGCTCTTGTCCAGGTCCTGGACCTGGAAGTCGCGCCCGTAGACGCCCCACTGGGTGAAGTAGCCGATCCGCCTCAGCTCGCTCTGCTGGTTCTTCTTGTCGTTCTGCGAACTGCTGGAATCGGCCGAGGCGGGGGCCGTGACCAGCAGCGAAACCGGAAGAGACGTGGCGCAGGCGGCTATCGCCAGCCGCGCGAGAATTCTTCGACGCATGCCGGGAAGTTATTGGTCTGGACCATCAGGGTCAAGAGGTTGAACCAGTGAACCGCGGCCGGAGTCGGATCGTCCGCTCGCCGGGCCGCACGAACACCGACGTCCCGCCCGACCTACCCCAACCCCGTTGCCGTCATGCCGATGTGACGCCTCATCAGTTTGAATGCGGTGTTCGGCGGCGGTGTGCCGGGCGGGCAGCAACGACCACCGGGACCTCCCCGGCGAGGGGCCGGCACACCGTGCGGGGCCGGGGGCGGGCGACCGTCGCGCCGGTTCACGGGGCGACGCCCAGCAGGAAGCGGAGAACCCTCCTACGATGGAGCGTGGCGCCCGGAAGGTGCCGCGGTCATCAACCGGGGGGCGGGAGACGCATGCCGGAACCCTCCGCCGTGACACGCACCGTGATCCTCACCGTGGACGACGACCCGGGAGTCTCCCGGGCGGTCGCTCGTGACCTGCGGCGACGCTACGGCGCGGACCACCGCATCGTGCGCGCCGAGTCCGGCGAGACGGCCCTGGAAGCGCTGCGCGAGCTGAAGCTGCGCGGGGACCAGGTCGCCGTACTGCTCGCCGACTACCGGATGCCCCAGATGAACGGCATCGAGTTCCTCGAACAGGCACTCGACGTCTTCCCCGCCGCCCGCCGCGTCCTCCTCACCGCCTACGCCGACACCGGAGCGGCGATCGACGCGATCAACGTCGTCGACCTCGACCACTACCTGCTCAAGCCCTGGGACCCGCCCGAGGAGAAGCTGTACCCCGTCCTCGACGAGCTGCTGGAGTCCTGGCGGCACGCCGACCACCGCACCGTTGCGACCACCAAGGTCGTCGGACACCGCTGGTCGGCGCGGTGCTCCGAGGTCCGGGAGTTCCTCGCCCGCAACCAGGTCCCCTACCGCTGGTACTCCTCCGACGAGCCCGAGGGGCGCCGGCTCCTCGCGGCGGCCGGGGTCGACGCCCTACGACTGCCGCTGGTGATCACCGCGGACGGCACGACCCTGGTGGAACCGCCGGACCAGGAGCTCGCCGCCCGCGTCGGCCTCGCCACCACCCCGGCCGCCGACTTCTACGACCTGATCGTCATCGGCGGCGGTCCCGCCGGCCTCGGCGCCGCCGTGTACGGCGCGTCGGAAGGGCTGCGGACCGTCCTCGTGGAGCGATCGGCGACCGGCGGCCAGGCCGGACAGAGCTCCCGCATCGAGAACTACCTCGGCTTCCCCGACGGGGTCTCCGGCTCCCAGCTCACCGACCGGGCCCGCCGCCAGGCGACCCGGTTCGGCGCCGAGATCCTCACCGCCCGCGAGGTCACCGCCCTGGAGGTGACCGGAGCCGCCCGGTCGGTCCGGTTCTCCGACGGCAGCGCCATCGCCGCCCACAGCGTGCTGCTCGCCACCGGCGTGTCGTACCGGCAACTCGACGCGCCGGGCGTGGCCGACTTCACCGGCCGCGGCGTCTACTACGGGTCGGCCCTCACCGAAGCCGCGGCCTGCCAGGACCATGACGTGTACGTCGTCGGCGGCGCCAACTCGGCCGGTCAGGCGGCCGTGTACCTGTCCCGCAGCGCCCAGTCCGTCACCCTGCTCGTCCGGGGCGCATCGCTGGCCGCTTCCATGTCGCACTACCTGGTCCAACAGGTCCAGGACGCCCCGAACATCTCCGTGCGCACCGGCACCGTCGTGGAGTCCGCCCACGGCACCGGCCACCTCGAAGGGATCACCCTGCGCGACACCCGTACCGACCGCACCGAACGGGTCGACGCGCAGTGGCTGTTCGTGTTCATCGGCGCCGCCCCGCTCACCGACTGGTTGGACGGCACCGTCGCCCGGGACGCCCGCGGGTTCATCCTGGCCGGACCGGACCTCTCCCCGGACGGCACCCCGCCGACCGGCTGGGAACTCGACCGCCCGCCCTACCACCTGGAGACCGCGGTGCCGGGCGTGTTCGTCGCCGGGGACGCCCGCGCCGAGTCAGCGAAACGCGTCGCCTCCGCCGTGGGCGAGGGCGCCATGGCCGTGATGCTGGTGCACCGGTACCTGGAGCAGTCATGAACGAAGGACCGACCCCCCTGCCGTGCGAGACGGAGGAACTGCGCGGGCTGTTCCTCTTCGAGAAGCTGACCCCCGGACAACTGGACCGGCTGTGCGACGAAGGCACGGTCGAACGCCACCCGACGGGACCGGTGTACACCGAGGGGGAGCCGGCGACCTGCTTCTACGTCCTGCTGGACGGCACGGTGGTGCTCTCCCGGCGGGTCGGCGCCGACGACGTCGAGATCACCCGCACCTCCGCACCCGGGGTCTACGCGGGAGCCTTCCAGTCCTATCTGGGGGACCGGGTGCCGCAGCGGTACAACAGCTCGCTGCGGGTCACCGAGCCGTCCCGCTTCTTCGTCCTGCCCGCCGACACGTTCGCCGCGGTCATGCACGAGTGGTTCCCCATGGCGGTGCACCTGCTGGAGGGCGTGTTCTTCGGCAACCGCACCGCCCAACAGGCGATCGGACAGCGGGAGCGCCTGCTCGCCCTCGGCTCCCTGTCCGCCGGTCTCACCCACGAGCTGAACAACCCCGCGGCGGCTGCCGTACGCGCCACCGCCTCCCTGCGCGAACGCGTCGCCGGAATGCGGCACAAGCTCGCCGTGCTCGCCGCCGGCCCGTACCACCGGGACACCCTGGCGGCCCTGGTCGGACTCCAGGAGCGCACCGCCGACCGGGTCGCCAAGGCCCCCGCCCTCACCCCGTTGGAGGCCACCGACCGCGAGGACGCCATCGGCGACTGGCTGGACGAGCACGGCGTCCCGGACGGCTGGCAGCTCGCTCCCGTCTTCGTCCAGGCGGGGCTGGACACCGACTGGCTCGACGAGATCGCGGCCACGGTGCAGGAGGGCGCCCTCGAAGGCGCCGTCCGCTGGCTGAACTACACCGTCGAGACGGAACTCCTGATGAACGAGATCGGGGACTCCGCGACCCGGATCTCCGACCTCGTCGGGGCGGCCCGACAGTACTCCCAGCTCGATCGCGCACCGCACCAGAACGCCGATGTGCACGAACTCCTCGACTCCACCCTGCTGATGCTCGGCGGGAAGATGGGCCCCGGCGTCACCGTCGTCAAGGAGTACGACACCACCCTCCCGAGGATCCCCGCCTTCCCCGGTGAGCTGAACCAGGTGTGGACCAACCTGATCGACAACGCCGTCGCCGCGATGCGCAGCGCACACCGGGAGGACGACCCCGACCAGGGGCGGTTGACCGTGCGGACCGCACGCGACGGGGACCAGCTCCTCGTCGAGTTCGCGGACACCGGCCCGGGCGTCCCGCCCGAGATCAGGGACCGGATCTTCGACCCGTTCTTCACCACGAAGCCGGTCGGGGAGGGCACCGGACTCGGCCTCGACATCTCCTGGCGGATCGTCGTCAACAAACACCACGGGGACCTCAGGGTCGCCCGCGCGGAACCGGGCGACACGCGGTTCCAGGTGCGGCTGCCCCTGACCCCGGCGGAGCCCGACACGCCGGGTACCCCCCAGCCCCCCGAGGAGACACCATGACCGTGCCCGAAGGAATCGACCCCACCGCGGAGCCGTCCGGCACCGGCTGCGCCGAATGCGAGGACAGCGGCGGCTGGTGGTTCCACCTGCGCCGGTGCGCCCGGTGCGGACACATCGGCTGCTGTGACAGCTCCCCCGCGCAACACGCCACTGCACACGCCCGGGCCACCGGACACCCCCTGATACGGAGCTTCGAGCCCGGCGAGCAGTGGTTCTGGAACTACAAGACCGAGCAGATGTACGAGTCGGGGCCGGCGCTCGCACCGCCCGAGTCCCACCCCGAGGACCAGGCCGCGCCGGGCCCGGCCGGCCGCGTCCCCCCGAACTGGGCCGACACGCTGCGCTGATCCGTCATCCCTTGGGTGCTGCCCAGCGGGCGGGTTCGCCGCCCGCACACAAGGATGGGGGTGACGGCCGGTCGCCCGGGCAGCCGGAGCGGCGTACGGACGAGCGGTCCAGGAAGGACGGTCACCGTGGCACGACCCAGGATTCTCGTGGTGGGCGCGGGTTTCGCCGGGGTGGAGTGCGTCCGCAGACTGGAGCGGCGGCTGACGCCCGGGGAAGCGGACATCACCCTCGTCACCCCGTTCTCGTACCAGCTGTACCTGCCCCTGTTGCCGCAGGTCGCCTCGGGGGTCCTGACCCCGCAGTCCATCGCGGTGTCACTGCGGCGCAGCCGTAGGCACCGCACCCGGATCATCCCCGGTGGCGCCATCGGGGTCGATCCGGCGGCCAAGGTCTGCGTGATCCGCAAGATCACCGACGAGGTCGTCAACGTGCCCTACGACATCATCGTCCTGGCACCGGGCAGCGTCACCCGCACGTTCGACATCCCCGGACTGGTGGACCACGCCCGCGGGATGAAGACCCTGGCCGAGGCCACCTACATCCGGGACCACGTCATCGCCCAGCTCGACCTCGCCGATGCCAGTCACGACGAGGAGGAACGGGCCTCCCGACTCCAGTTCGTCGTGGTCGGCGGCGGGTACGCAGGCACCGAGACCGCCGCCTGCCTCCGACGCATCACCACCGGCGCCGTGCGACGCTACCCACGGCTCGACGCCCGGCAGATCAAGTGGCACCTCATCGACATCGCGCCGAAGCTCATGCCCGAGCTCGGCGACAAGCTGGGGCTCGACGCCCTGGCGATCCTGCGCCGACGCGGGATCGAGGTCTCCCTCGGCGTCTCGGTGGCCGAGGCGGCGGCCGACAAGGTGACCCTGACCGACGGCCGGGTCCTGCCGTGCCGCACCCTCATCTGGACCGCCGGGGTGGCCGCCAGCCCCCTGATCGCCACGCTGGGCGCCGAGACGGTGCGCGGACGGCTCGCCGTGCGCGCCGACATGACCCTGCCCGGCACCGACGGCGTCTTCGCCCTCGGTGACGCCGGCGCCGTCCCCGACGTCGCCAAGGGCGGCGACGCGGTGTGTCCCCCCACGGCGCAGCACGCCTCGCGCCAGGGCAGCAAGGTCGCCGACAACGTCATCGCCACGCTGCGCGGCCAGCCGCTCAAGCCCTACGAACACCGGGACCTCGGGCTCGTGGTCGACCTGGGCGGCAAGGACGCCGTGTCCAAGCCGCTCGGCGTCGAACTGCGGGGCCTGCCCGCCCAGGTGGTGGCCCGCGGCTACCACTGGTCGGCGCTGCGCACCAACGTGGCCAAGACACGGGTGCTGACCAACTGGGTGCTCAACGCGGTCGCCGGGGACGACTTCGTCCGCACCGGATTCCTCGCGCGGACCCCGGCCGCCCTGCGGGACTTCGAGCACACCGATGCGTACCTGACCCCGGAGCAGGTCCGTGAGCACACGGCCGCGCTGCGGGCGACCGGGGCGTGAGCACCCGCCGCGGGGGCGTTCGACGCCCTGCACCGCGGCAACCGCCCGTCCTGCCTCAGGCGCCCGGCACCCGGTCCAGGAAGCCGAACACCGACCGGATCCTGTCGTCCTCGTCGAGCACCATCACATCGGACCCGGCGGCCGGCGCCGACCCGTCCACCGGGTTCACCAGCTCCCAGGAGAACCGGGCCGTGTCGTGGTGGCCGTCCACGGTGCCCGTCTGCCGGAACACCAGCCCGGGGAACTGCGCGTGGACCCCGTTGATCGCCGCGGCCAGCTGCTCGTGCCCGGTCACGTCCGCCAGCGGGTCCGTGTAGGTGCCGTCCTCGGTCCAGGCGGCGGCGACCGCCCGGGCGACCTCCTGGGGCGAGCCCGCGTTCCACGCCTCGAAGTAACGGGCGGCGGCGGTCTCGTAGCGGTTCGCGGTCATCGCGGGGCCTTTCGTCGGGCCCGGTCCCAAGGTCGGACCGGGGTGTGCCGTGCGGTGGTCCCCACGATGCCCGCCGCGCACCCCGGGGGCGATTACCCGCGAGGTAATCGCCCCCGGGCGCAGGGCCGTTCGCTCAGTGGTCGCCGCCGAGCAGCCACTCGCCCGGCAGCGCGGAGCGGACCGCGTCCAGCGCCGCGGCGTCCCGGGCGCGGGCCCACAGCCAGTCCGTGCCGTCCGCGCGCAGCAGCACTCCGTCCCCGGTGAACCAGCGCACGGGCGGCCCGTCCGGCACCGCCCACACGGGGTACGGGACGAGGGGGAGCGGGGTGAACCGTTCCGCCAGGGCCGTGGTCGTGGGCGCGTCCAGATGACGGTTGTCGGTGGGCCCGTCGGGCGCGAGGAGCCGATCGGACAGCACCATCTCGACGCAGGCCAGCGAGAACCGGTCGAGGAAGGGCCGCCACTCCTGCTCGTCGGTCGCCCGGAACCACACCGGGGGGTCGGCGTCCGCCGGGCCGCCGGACGCCTCGGCCTCGCGCGACACCGGTACCCCCCATTCGACCGTGTACTGGTTCTCCACCCGGACGATGAGTACCGAACCGCTCTCGTCGGTCTCCCACTGTGCGGGCCGCAGCAACCGGTCCTGTGCGCGGACCAGGTCGTCCCGGCGCCCGAAGAGCGCGTACGCCGCGTGCACGGCGGCCGGTAGCCGGATGTCCAACCGGCCGGCGTGCTCCCGGAGCTCACCGGCGGGCCAACCGTCGTCGGGCGTGAGGGGGACCGCCCACCGCTCGGCGAACCACCTGATGAAGTCCCAGGCCCCCTCGGCCCCACCGGCCGCTGCGGCGAGCGCGGGCCGCGGGTCGTAGTCGTCTCCCATGATCGTCAGCCTAGTAGCGGGCGATCATGACACGGGGCCGGATGCCGGGATCGTTCCGAGGACCGTCGGACCCGGCGGGGCCACCCGATCGTGCGGGAGGGGCGGGGCGTCGGTCAGTGGGCCGCGGGCTCACCGATGGGCGAAAGCGGACAATCTGCATAGACTGGCGAGGTCACAGCCAGGACCGGACGTGCGGCGGAGTTGAATCATGGCGTCGAACCGCCCCGCGGACCCGCCGGACGACCTGTTGGCCCGCCTCGGCTCCCTCACGGCCGAGGCGAGGACGCGGGCGGAGGCGCACCGCACCCAGGTGGAACTGGCACTCGCCCTCCAGCGCGGCATGCTGCCCGGTGAGCTGCCCGCCGCCCCGGGGCTGAGCGTGGCGGCCCGCTACGCCCCCGCCTTCGCGGGCCTGAACGTCGGGGGCGACTGGTACGACGGCTTCGTGCTGCCCGACGGCAGCATCGGCTACTCCATCGGCGACGTCCAGGGGCACACCATCGAGGCCGCCGCCTTCATGGGGCAGGTCCGGGTCGGTCTGCGGGCGCTGGCGTCGGTGACCAGTGACCCGGGGGAGCTGCTGGGCCGCACCAACGACCTGCTGCTGTCGCTCGGCGGCTCGCTCTTCGCCACCTGCACGATGGTCCGCTTCGACCCGGTCGCCTGGGAGCTGGACAGCGCCCGCGCCGGCCACGTGCCGTTGGTCCGGGCCACCGCCGACGGCGCCTCCGGCGTGGTCGAGGACGAGGGAGGGCTGCCGCTCGGCATCGAGTCGGGCGTCACCTATCCGGTCACCCGGTACCGGCTCACCGGGCGGGGCGCCTTCGTCCTGGTCACCGACGGGGTGGTGGAGGGCCCTTCGCTCGCCGTCGACGAAGGACTGGCCCAGGTGGCCACCCTCGCCGGGGTGGGCGTCGGCGCCGCTCTGGGCGCCGAGTCCCTGGCCACGTCGGTGATGCGGATCGCCGACTCGATCGGCCATGACGACGACGCCGCGGTCCTGGTCATCAGCCACGACGCTCCGCCGCAGGGGGCGGCGCCGGGGGGCGGGGAAGGGGAGGGGCGCATCTGACGCCCGGGGCGCCGGCTCCGAGCGCTGGTCCGGACGGGTCCGGGGCGGACCCGCCGGGGCGGACGAGCCGGGGTGGGCCCGGTCCGCGGCCCCTCGTGGGGTGGGCCCGCTGCGGGCCGAGCGTGTCACGACGGGCCGACCGGCGGCGCGCGGTGTCTCATGGCTGGCGTGGCGAACAACCAGTCCAAGGGCCGACGGGCCGTGGTGCTCGTACTCCAGAACCTCGCCGTCGCGGCCTGCTACTACGTCGGTGGACGCCTCGGTCTGCTGAAGGCGCTGGTGGTCGAGGGCTCCGTGGTCAGCCCCATCTGGCCGCCGACCGGCATCGCACTCGCGGCGCTGCTGACGTTCGGACCGGCGGTCTGGCCGGGCGTCGCGCTCGGTGCCCTGCTCGTCGTCGAGTACATCAGCACCCCGTTGCAGCCCAGTGCCATCGGCATCCTGGCCGGGAACACGCTCGCCCCGCTGTGCGCGTACGTCCTCCTGCGCGCGGTCGGCTTCCGCAACGAGCTGGACCGGCTGCGGGACGGCTTGGCGCTGGTGTTCCTGGGTGCGCTCGTCGGCATGCTCGTGAGCGCCACCGGAGGGGTGGGACAGTTGCTGTTCAGCGGCCGGATCCACGCCTCGGACTTCTGGCCGGTGTGGTCGGCGTGGTGGACCGGGGACGCGCTCGGTGTGCTCGTGGTCACCCCGGTCCTGCTCATCCTGTGGCGGGCCCGCTGGCCGCTGCCGTTCGACCGCTGGCCCGAGGCGCTCGCACTGGCGGTCTGCGCGGGGTTCGTCGCGCCCTTCGTGGCGACCAGTGAGCTCAGTCTGCTCTTCCTCGTGTACCCGCTGCTGATCTGGGCCGCGGTGCGCTTCCAACTGCCCGGTGCCGCCCTGTGCGCCCTGTTCGTGTCGGTGGTGACGGCGATCGCCGCGGCCGACGGCGACGGCCCCTTCGAGGGCCACAGCCAGTTCGAGGTGATGATCAACCTCCAGGCGTTCAACGGCTCGGTCGCCCTGACCGCCCTGCTGCTGGCCGCGCTCGTCACCGAGCAGCGCACGATACGGCTGCGCGTCGAGCAGGCGGTCGTGGAGCTCGCCGAGGTGGTCGAGCAGCTGGCGCCCGGCTGGGGCGGCGGGCGGCGGCGACCGCCCAGGGAGGAATGAGCGCAGGTCGGGCGAAGTGCCGCAGCTCACCACGAGACCGGAACAAAGCCGGCGGGTGCATCGTTCACCTAGATGTGGACGCGGAGGGAGCAGTGTCCCCGGGCCCAACCTTTCGCCCACGAGGACGATCGTTCGGCTGAAGCCTCGTGGAGCCCCCCGCCGAGAGGCGACCGCCCTCCGTGTCCCCCTTGGTCCGCCCCGGCTGGTCCCCCCCCCGTCCAGTCGGGGCTCCCTTTTGCGCCATCCCGGTCGGGTGGTGGGTGCTGTGTGCACCGTTCGCGTCCCGGCTCAGGTGCGTCGAGCCCCGGTGTTCGAGGTCTCGCACGGGGGGTCGCTACGCCCCGGACGGGCGGTCGCGGTCCTTCGCTCCTGCAATGACGCACAGCGTGCGCCCGTGGCCGGAACTTGTCTGTGTGCGGGGTCAGTTCCCCGGCGGTCGACCGGTCTTCGACCCGTCTTTGTCTAGACCTATTTTGTCTAGACCTCTTGCCTAGCCGATGATCCGCGGGCTACGTTTCCGGCTGTTCGGAAGTACTTCAAGTTTCCTTCAATTCCCTTGACGAGCAAGGCTGGAAGGAGCATGTCCGCATGCAGGACCGGAGTTTGTCCAGACGAACCGTTCTCGCCTCCGCGACCGTAGTCGCGGCGGCAGCCACGGGCGTCGTGGGAGTAACGGCCACCCCCGCACTCGCCAGCAAGCGTGACGCGGGCCTCAAGACGCTCATCTCGAAGATGAGCGTAGAGGCGAAGATCGGCCAGCTGTTCGTGCCGTACTTCTACGGTACGTCGGCCGACAACCCCAACCAGTTCGACCGGGAGCGCAACCTCCGGGAACTGGGCGTCGCCACCGCCGCGGAGCTCATCGCCAAGTACCACATCGGCGGTGTCATCTACTTCTCCGGCTGGGCGAACAACATTCAGGACCCCCACCAGGTCGCGGAGTTGACGAACGGCATCCAGCGTGCCTCGCTCGGCCTCGACACGGGGATCCCCTCCCTGATCTCCATCGACCAGGAGCACGGTGCGAACGTCCGCATCGGCAGCGGCGCCACCCAACTCCCCGGCGCCATGGCGCTCGGCGCGGGCCGGAGCCTGTCCGACGCGCGCACCGCCGGCCGGATATCGGGCACCGAACTCGCGGCGCTCGGCATCCACCAGAACTACGCCCCGGTCGCCGACGTCAACGTCAACCCGGCCAACCCCATCATCAACGTGCGCTCGTTCGGCGCGGACGCCAACGCCGTCGGACGCATGGTGGCAGCCCAGGTGAAGGGCTACCAGGGGGCCGGTGTCGTGGCGTGCGCCAAGCACTTCCCCGGGCACGGCGACACCGGCGAGGACAGCCACACCGGGCTCCCCGTGATCACCCACACCCGCGAGGAGTGGGACCGGATCGACGCCCCGCCGTTCAAGGCGGCCATCGCCGCCGGCGTCGACTCGATCATGACCGCGCACCTCCAGGTCCCCGCGCTCGACCCGAGCAACGAGCCCGCGACCCTCTCGCCCAAGATCCTCCAGGGCGTGCTGCGCGGCGAGCTCGGCTTCGACGGGGTGATCGTCACCGACGCCCTCAACATGCGGGGCGTGCGCACCAAGTACGGCGACGACCGCGTCCCCGTCCTCGCCCTCAAGGCCGGCGTCGACCAGCTCCTGTTCCCGCCGAACATCGACGTGGCCTACAACGGCGTCCTGGCCGCCGTGCGGTCCGGCGAGATCACCGTGGCACGGCTCGAAGAGTCGGTGCTGCGCATCCTGCGCCTCAAGCACAAGGTGGGCCTGCTCGACGGCAACCCCTACATCTCCCCGCGCGAGGTCGACCGCGTCGTCGGTGCCGCCAAGCACAAGGCAGCCGCCGGCCGGATCGCCGAACGCACCACCACCCTGCTCGTCAACAAGGACGAGACGCTCCCGCTGCGCCGCAAGCAGAAGAAGCTGCTGGTGGTCGGTGCGAGCCCGGCCTTCCCCACCGACGCCAACCGCACCTCGGTGCCGGAGCTGGCCAAGGCGTTCGACGAACTCGGCCTCACCACGACCGCCCTCGCCACCGGCCGGGCCCCGGACGCGGCGAAGATCGACGAAGCGGTCGCCGCGGCCCAGGGCCGGGACGCCGTGGTGGTCCTCACCGACAACGTCAGCGCCACCAGCGCCCAGCGCACCCTGGTGTCCCGACTGATCGCGACCGGTGTCCCCGTGATCCACCTCGCGGTCCGCAACCCCTACGACATCGCCCACCTCAGCGGTGTCCGGGCCTCCCTCGTGTCCTACTGCTGGGCCGAGGTGGAACTGCGGGCCGCCGCCCGGGTCATCGCGGGCCGTGTCGAACCGCGCGGCAAACTGCCCGTGCCGATCCAGCGGGCCGACGACCCGACGAAGGTGCTCTTCCGCTCCGGCCACGGTCTGTCGTACGACGACTGACCCGGCACGGTCGCCACGGGTCGACCACCGGGCGCCGGACGGCGCTCCACCCCACGGGCGGAGGCCGGTGACACGCACACCGCGTCCCGTACCGCCCCCCACTGCCGTGCCCCACCCCCGCACGCACGCCTGACCCGGCGGAGTCGGAACCCCCACCGGGGACTCCGGCTCCGCCCAGGTCGTTCCCGGCCCGCCGCACCGCGAGGCCCGGCGCCCGCGCCGGCCCGGACAGCGCTCGGCCCCGGCACCCTTCACGGGTACCGGGGCCTCGTCGCTGGCGACGGCCGGTGCTACGCGGCCGTGCTCGGCTGGAGGTAGCGCTCCAGCAGGTCGTCCAGACTCACCAGCCCGGCGAGCCCGCCCGACGCGTCCCGGACCACCGCCAACGATGCGCGACGCCTGCGCAACTGCTCCACGGCGTACGCCACCGTGTCGTGCTGCGCCAGCTCCGGCAGCGGCCGGGCCAGCTCCCGTGCGGTCGTCGCGCGCTCCCGGGCCCGGGCGACCAGCGCGTCCCGGGTGTGCACCGACCCCACGACCCGATCCGCCTCGCGGACCAGCAGCCGCGTCCGGTCGGCCGCCGAGGCCACTCCGAGGATCGTGCCGGGGCCGGCGGAACCGTCCACCCAGGTGATGTCCGCCGCGGGCACCAGCAACTCCGCCACCGGTGTCAGCGGCTCCGTGAGCGACCTGGTGATCAACTCCGAGTCGGCCGCACTGATGAGACCCGTGCGCCGCGACTCCGCGACCAGGTCCGCCAGCTGTTCGCGGTCGTGCACCGGAACCAGCTCGTCCCGCGGGGTGACCCGGCACAGCCGCACCAGGGCGTTGCTGACCGCGTTGAGCACCCGGATCAGCGGACGCACGGCCTTCACCACCGCCCGGAAGGGCGGCGACAGCAGCATGGCCGACCGCTCGGGGTGCGCGATGGCCCAGGACTTGGGGGCCATCTCACCGACCACCATGTGCAGGAACACCACCACGACGATCGCCACGGCGAAGGACACCCCGTAGCTCAGGCCGGTCGGAAGGCCCCAGCCGGTCAGGACCGGGTCCAGCGCGTGGGACACCGCGGGCTTGGAGATCGAGCCCAGGCCCAGGGTGGTCACCGTGATGCCGAGCTGGGCGCCCGCCAACATCAGCGACAGCTCCCGCATCCCGGCGAGCGCGGCCTTGGCGCCGCGCCGCCCCTCGGCGGCGGCCTTCTCCATCCGGTGCCGCTTCGCGGCGACCAGGGCGAACTCCGCGGCGACGAAGAACCCGCTGCCGATCAGCAGCAGCAGGGTCAGGAACAGGGCGACGGACAGACTCATGCCGTCACCTCCTCATCCGAGTGGCGCAGGGCGGCGCCGTCGTGGCCGCCCCGCTGCGGGGCGTTGCCGGACGGCGTGGACTCCTGCGGTGCGGGCCGGTGCTCGATGCGCACCCGCTCCGGCACGTGCCGGTTCAGGGTGCGCACCTCGATGAGCGCGGCGCTGCCGTCCGGCAGGGCCACGTCCACCCGGTCACCGATCGCGGGGAAGCGCCCCAGCCGGTCCACCACGAGGCCGGCGACCGTGTCGAAGTCGTCCTCCTCGGGCAGCGGCACGTCGATGACCGGCGCGACCTCGTCGATGCGCCGACCGGCGTCGACCAGCCAGCCGGACCCGTGGGGCACCGCGAGCGCGGTGACCCGGTCCGTCTCGTCGGCGATGTCACCGACGAGCTCCTCGGCGATGTCCTCGTAGGTGACGACACCCGCCACCCCGCCGTGCTCGTCCAGCACGACGGCGAACTCGTCGTCCGCCTCCCGCATCCGGGTCACCGCGCCGGGCAGCGGCAAGGTGTCCGGCAGCAGCAGCGGACGGCGGGCCAGCTCGCCCGCGGTGAGCACCGCGAGCCGCTCGGCGGGCAGTCGGGACAGCTCCCGCACCCCGAGGACCCCGGCGACGTCGTCCGGGTGGTCACCGAGCACCGGATACGTCGAGTGCCCGTGGCGTGCGATCAGCTCCACGGCGTCCGCCCCGGAGGCGTCCCGGCGGATGAAGACGGTGTCCGCACGCGGCACCATCACCTCGCCCATGGTGCGCTCGGAGAACTCCAGGGCGTGATCGAGCAGCTCCGCCGTGTCACGGGGCAGCGCGCCCCGCTCGTGCGACTCGTCGATCAGCTGACCCAGCTCCTCCAGCGTCGCCCCGTGGTGCAGCTCCTCGACCGGCTCGATGCCGATCCGGCGCAGCAGCCAGGCGGCGGCCCCGTCGAAGACGTGGATGACCGGGCCGACCACCTTCAGATAGGCGAGGGTGGAGGGCGCCAACGACTTCGCGAGCCGCTCGGGCACCGCGATCGCCAGGTTCTTCGGGGCCAGCTCGCCGAGGACCATCTGCACCACGGTCGCGACCACGAAGGCCAGGGCGACCGAGATCCCGTCCACGGCGGCGTCGGGCACCCCCACCCCCGAAACCAGGGGCCGGATGACCGCCGACACGGACGGCCCGGTGAGGAAGCCGACGATCAGGCCCGTCACCGTGATGCCCAGCTGGGCACCGGAGAGCATGAAGGACAGCCGGCTCATGACCTTCAGGGCGCGCGCCGCGCGCCGGTCACCCGCTTCCGCCTCCCGCGCCAGCGCGAGCCGGTCGGCGGAGACGTAGGTGAACTCCTGGAGGACGAAATAGCCCGTGCCGACGGTGAGCAGGAGTACCGCCAACAGGCCGAGTGCGGCATTCATCGAACACCACCCCGCCGGGTGCCGCGATCACGCGTGAGAGGGCGGGATGGTTCGGGACTGTGTCCCGGAGGGTCGGGGTCCGTCGTCTGGGCGGACAAGTGGCCACTCCTCATAGGTGGTCGTTCTGTGGGTGCTCCCTACAACGAGCACCTCACGATCATTGTTCCCGAACCCTCCGAGAACCGATGAGGGACCCCCGCCGGGGTACCGAAGAGCGGCCCTGACCTGCGCTTCAGTACCCCGCGGGAGCCGTCGGCGGGGTCAGCCGGCGGGGGTCGGCCCCGGTTCGACGGCGTCGGGCACCGGGGTGGCGGCGCTCGCGGATGCCCGCTGCCGCGCCACCGCGAGCGCCACCGCCCCGGTGACCACGGCCGCCGCCAGCAGGGCCGCGCTCACCCATACGGGGGAGCGGTAGCCCAGCCCGGCGGCGATCGTCAGCCCGCCGGCCCAGGGGCCGAACGACGCGCCGACGTTGAACGCCGCGGTGGCGCTCGCCCCCGCCAGCATCGGCGCACCGGCCCCCGCGTAGAGCACCCGGGTCACCAGCGTCGAGCCGATCGCGAACGCCAGCGCGCCCTGGACCAGCACCAGGACCAGCACCACCGCCGGCCGGCCCGCGCCCAGCGCGAGCACCACCCAACCGGCGAGGTGCACCACCGTGCCCACCGCCAGGAGCGGCACCGGCCGGGTGTCGGCGAGGCGACCGGCCGCAGTGACCCCCGCGAAGGAACCGATGCCGAACAGCACCAGCACGGCGGGGACCCAGCGCTCCGGGATTCCGGACACCTCGGTGACCAGCGGCGCGAGGTAGGTGAAGCTGCCGAACGTGGCGCCGTTCACCAGGGCGCACAGGGCCAACAGCACCAGGGGCTGACGGCGCCCCAGGACCCGCAGCTCGGCCCGGACGTCCCGGAACCCGGGGACCTCTCCGCCGCCCCGTCCGGCCGGGACGGAACGCCAGACGGCCACCACCGCGGGCGCCGACAGCGCCACCACGGCCCAGAACGCCGAGCGCCAGCCCCAGTGCTGGCCGAGCAGCGCCCCGCCGGGCACCCCCGCCACGCAGGCCAGGGTCACCCCGCCGAGCAGGACCGCCGTCGCCCGGCCCTTGGCGTGCGGCGGGACCAGGGCGGCGGCGGCCGTGAACGCCACGGCCAGGAACCCCGCGTTGGCGAGCGCCGCGATGACGCGGGTCACCAACAGCACCGGGAAGCTGACGGTCAGCGCCCCCACGGCGTGCGCGGCGAGGAAGACCACCAGGAACACCAGCAGCGCGTCACGGCGGGACCAGCGCATGGCGGCGACCGCCATCAGGGGGGCGCCGATCACCATGCCCACGGCGAACGCCGAGGTCAGCGCCCCGGCGGCCGGGAGCGTGACGCCCAGGTCACGGGCGATGTCCGCGAGGAGGCCGGACAACATGAACTCGGACGTGCCCATGGCGAAGACCGCCAGTCCGAGGAAGTAGAGAGCAAGAGGCACCGCAGAACTCCACAGCCGTTTCGAGATCCAACAGGAAACGAGACCGGCGGTCCGCGGGGTGGCGTCGGCGCCCCGGCACCGGGGGTGCGGGGGGCGCGGCGGGAAGCCACCGGGGACGGCCGGTGGCTAGCCTCTGTCGGACTCGGGGCTGTTCACGCGGGGCAGCCTAGGAGGACGCGCGGCCTCCCGTCCACCGCATTACCCGGCTGTCCGGGCGACCGCCCCGCGATCCGCCGGCCCCCGGTGCGGCGGTTGTTCGGGTGCGGGCCGCACCGGCGCGGGCCGGATGCCCCGACGCTCCGGCGAGCCGGGCGTCACCAACACCGGTCGGCCGTAGTGCCGCACGCCCAGCGGCTCACCGGACAGCAGGGTGTAGGTGGCAGCCTCCCCGGTGATCTCCACCCGAAGCCGTCGCCCCACCACCTCCAGCGTGAACGCGAGCCGGCTGAACCGCTCCGGCAGCCGGGGCGAGAAGTTCGGGGTGCTCCCCAGCAGCCGCATCCCCCCGAACCCGGCCACCAGCGCCATCCAGGTCCCGGCGAGGGAGGCGATGTGGAGTCCGTCGCGGGTGTTGTTCTCCAGGTCGTCCAGATCCATCAGCGCCGCCTCCGCCACGTACTGGTAGGCGAGCGCCAGATGTCCCGCCTGGGCGGCGATCACCGCCTGGCAGCACGCCGACAGCGACGAGTCCCGTACGGTCAACGGCTCGTAGTAGGCGAAGTTGCGGGCCGTGTGCTCCTCGTCGAAGTACTCGCTGCACTTGTACATCGCCAGCACCAGGTCGGCCTGTTTGACGACCTGCTTGCGGTAGATGTCGAAGTACGGGAAGTGCAGCATCAACGGGTACTGGTCGGCCCGGGTGTCCGCGAAGTCCCACACCTGGTGCCGGGTGAACCCGGACGACTGCTCGTGCACCCCGAGTTCGTCGTTGTACGGGACGTGCATCGCCTCGGCCGCGTCCCGCCAGGCGGCACTCTCCTCGTCGTCCACCCCCAGCGCCGCCGCCTGCTGCGGATGGCGCTCGACCGCGTCCGCCGCGGCCAACAGGTTCGCCCGGGCCATCAGATTGGTGTACGTGTTGTCGTCCT
The DNA here is from genome assembly GCF_042732055.1 of Streptomyces sp. NPDC059816. Lineage (NCBI taxonomy): Bacteria > Bacillati > Actinomycetota > Actinomycetes > Kitasatosporales > Streptomycetaceae > Streptomyces > Streptomyces sp. NPDC059816. Next base: position 196,808 of record NZ_JBHWIQ010000014.1, on the reverse strand, counting down.
GCACGGCGCTGTACTCGTCCGGGCCGGTGACCCCGTCGAGGTGGAACGCGCCGTGGTGGTCGTGGTGGCCCAGCGAACGCCACAACCGGGCCGTCTCCACCAGGAGTTCCACTCCGGTGTCCCGTTCGAAGGGCTCGTCGCCGGTGACCGCCACGTACCGGCTGACCGCGTCCGCGATGTCCGCATTGACGTGGAACGCCGCCGTACCGGCCGGCCAGTACGCCGAGCCCTCCGAGCCGTCGATGGTGCGCCAGGGGAACGCGGCGCCCTGGAAGCCCAGTTGGGCGGCCCGCTCCTTCGCGGCCGGTAGGGTGTTCTGCCGCCAGCGCAACGCCTCCGCCACCGCGAACGGGGAGGTGTAGGTGAGCAGGGGGAGCACGAAGATCTCGGTGTCCCAGAAGGCGTGGCCGTCGTACCCGGAGCCGGTGAGCCCCTTCGCCGGGATCGCCCGCTGCTCGGCCCGGGCGCCTGCCTGGAGGACGTGGAACAGGGCGAACCGCACCGCCTGTTGGATCTCCTCGTCCCCGTCGACCTCCACGTCCGAACGCGCCCAGAAGTCGTCCAGGTAGGTGCGCTGTTCCGCGACCAGCCCGTCCCAGCCGACGTTCATCGCCGCGGCGAGCGCCGCGTCGACCTGGTCGCTGACCGCGGGGAGCGAGCGGGTGCTCGACCAGCCGTACGCCACCACCTTGTCGAGCCGCAGGGTGTCGCCGGGCGCGAGCGTGGAGGCCAGGGTGAGGCGGGCGACGTCCTCACGGCTCTCCCTGCTCGTCGTGGTGGGCCGCGGCCCGGTGACCACGTGGTCGGCCGCCGCCCCCACCCGCAGGTCACTGGTCCGGGTGCGGTGCACCAGGCCCAGCCGCGCGCCCGTCGCGAAGTGCGACTCGGGTTCGAGCGGGGACTCCAACGCCACCGAGGCCCGCGGGTCGCCGTTCGCCCCGGGCAGCTGTTCGTTGGCGACGAGCTCGGACTGGATGACGATCCGCACCTCCGAGTCGACGGCCTCGACCTCGTAGCGCACCGCGGCGATGGCCCGTTGGGTGAACGACACCAGACGCGTCGAACGCACCCGGACCGAGCAGCCCGCCGGGGACACCCACTCGCACACCCGCGTCAGCACGCCCGCCCGCAGGTCCAGGGTCCGCTCGTGGGACACCAGCCGCCCGTACCGCAGGTCGAAGGGTTCGTCGTCGACGAGCAGCCGGATGACCTTGCCGTTGGTGACGTTGATGACGGTCTGGCCGGACTCCGGATAGCCGTATCCGGCCTCCGCGTACGGCAGCGGGTGCAGTTCGTACACCCCGTTCAGATACGAACCGGGCAGCCCGTGCGGTTCCCCCTCGTCCAGATTGCCCCGCCAGCCCACGTGCCCGTTCGACAGGGCGAACACCGATTCGCTCTGCGGCAGCACGTCGAGGTTCAGCGACCGTTCGCACAGGGACCAGGGCTCCACCGTGTACGAGGAATGGGTGATCATGCGCGCGTCTCCAACTCGGCGAGGTCCCGCACCACCGTGTCCGCCCCGTGGGCCCGCAGCGCGTCCGCCTGGCCGACCCGGTCGACCCCCACCACGTACCCGAAGTGACCCGAACGGCCGGCGTCCATTCCGGCGAGCGCGTCCTCGAACACCGCCGCACCGGCGGGCTCCGCCCCGAGGTCGGCCGCCGCCGCGAGGAACGTGTCCGGCCGCGGTTTGCCGGGCAGTCCCCGCCGCGCCGCCACCACTCCGTCGATCCGTACGTCGAACCGGTCCTCCGCGCCGACCGCCCGCAGGACGTCCCGACAGTTGGTGCTGGAGGAGACGACCGCGGTGCGCAGCCCCGCGGAGCGCACCGCGTCGAGGTAGCGCAGCGAACCCTCGTACGCCTCCACCCCACCCGATCTGATCCTTGCCAGCAGGAGGGCGTTCTTGCGGTTGCCCAGCCCCTGCACGCTCACTTCCCGCGGGGCGTCCCCGCCCGTGCCCTCCGGCAGGGTGATGCCGCGGGAGGCCAGGAAGGACCGGACGCCGTCGGCCCGGGGGCGGCCGTCCACGTAGCGGTCGTAGTCCTCCTGGGTGAAGGGCCGGAAATCGGGCCCGTCGCGCTCGCGCAGGAAGGCGTCGAACGTCTCCCGCCACGCGGCGGCGTGCACCACGGCGGTCTTCGTGATCACGCCGTCCAGGTCGAACAGACAGGCGACGATGGTGTCCGGGAGACCCAGCCCTGCACGTGTCCCCATGGCGAGAACCTCCGGGTCCGGAACGCCGAAGCGGTGGTCGCCGCCATCGTAAGGCGGTCCCCGTCCCCCCACCCGTCGGCGGCCCGGACCGTCGCCCCGTCTCAGCCCGCGCCGGCCGCCCGGGGCGCCGCCGCGACCGGACACCCGCCCGCACCGAGGAAGTGGAAGTCGGGACGGGGGTGCATCAGGAACTCGTGGTGCGAGATGTTCCAGGCATAGGCCCCCGCCATCTGGAACACCACCCGGTCCCCGGCCCGCAGCCCCGCCGCGGGGACCCGCCGGGCGAGCACGTCCTTGGGCGTGCACAACTGGCCGACCAGGGTGACCGGGCCGCGGCCCGCGGCGGGCCGCGGCCACGGGTGCGGCCAGGGCCCCACGGGCAGCACCGTGCACGGCTGGTCGTGCCCCTTGGTGGCGGGGGTGCGCAGATGGTGGGTGCCGCCGCGGACCACTGCGAAGTCCTCGCCGTGGCTGTGCTTGACGTCCAGCACCTCCGTCGCGTACCAGCCGCAGTACGCGGTGAGCGCCCGGCCGGGCTCCACCCGCAGGGTCAGCCCCGGATGCTCCGCGAGCAGCGCGGCGAGGGCCGTGCCGTACGCCGTCCAGTCGAACCGGACCTCGGGCCGCGCGTAGTCGACGGCCATCCCACCGCCGACGTTGACCTCGCGCAGCCGCACCCGGTGCCCGTCGGCGAGCGCCGCGGACCAGCGCACCACCTCCCGGGCGACCGAGGCGAGGGCGCCGGCGTCGAGGCCGCTCACCAGATGGGCGTGCGTCCCCCACCACTCCAACTGGGGGAACGCGCCCCGGGCCAGGAGGCCGAGGACCGCATCGGCCTCGGCGGGGTCGATGCCGAAGGGGCTGGGGCCGCCGCCCATGGTGAGCGAGCTGCCGGTCAGGGCGTCCTCGGCGACCGCCAGGTTGAACCGCGTCAGCACCGGCACCCGCACCCCGGGCGCGGTGCGGGCGGCGAGGGCGGCGAGCATCCGCAGTTCGTGCGCGCTCTCGACGTGGAACCGCGGCACTGGCCCGCCCGTCGCCGCGCCGGCGAGGGCGGCCGTCACCTCCGCCGGGGTCTTGCCGGGCCCGCCGAACGCCAACGGGCGGTCCGGCACCGCTGTCGCCACGTGCGCGAGCTCACCGCCGGAGGCCACCTCGAACCCGTCGACCAGCGGGGCCAGGGCACCGAGGATCGCGGGTTCCGGATTGGCCTTCGCGGCGTAGTACAGCTCCACCCGCTCCGGCAGCGCCGCCCGGACGGCGGCCGTGTGCGCGCGCAGCGCGTCCAGGTCGTAGAGGTAGGCGGGCAGGCCGTCGACGGGCAGGTCCAGGACCCGTTCGCGGACCGCCCTGGTGGGGGCGGTCACCGGGCGCTCCAGTCGGTGTCGGTGCGGCTCGCCCCGGACAGGACGTCCTCGGCCAGCGGTGAGGGCACGTGCACGTACCCCGCGTCCCGGTCCGCGGAGCGGTCCCACCGCGCCAGCAGGTTCGCCTTGGCGGGCAGCGGCACCCCGGCGAGGAGGGCGCGCAGCCGCGGCGGGCAGCCGTGTTCGCGGGCGTACTCCTCGACGGTGGCGCGCAGCCGGGCCCACAACGCCCGCTCCCGGTCGGGGTGGAGGTCGGCGAGGGCGGCCAGCACCTCCGCCGCGTGGTTGACGAACAGGCAGTACACGACGCGGTCCCAGCCGCGGTGCGCCTCGTAGGTCAGCGGGCCCGCGACCTCCGGCGGCAGCTCGGCGAGGGTCCGTGCGTGGTGCTCGGGGACGAGCTTGGTGCCCTCCAGGTCCCGGAAGAGCAACTGCACGGGCGTGCCGTCGCCGTCCACGCAGACGATGACGTTCTGGAGGTGCGGTTCCAGGACGACGCCGTGGTCGAAGTAGGCGGCCAACACCGGAGGCACCAACAGCCGCAGGTACGCGGACCACCAGCGCAGCGCGGTGTCGGGGTCCGAGTCGGCCAGCAGACGGGACACCTGCGCCGGACCGGTCGGGTACTCGTCGGCGACGGCCGCGGCCAGCAACGGGGTGGCACCGGGGCGCAGGTGGTGCTCCAGGCCCTCGCGGACGATCACCCCGAAGCCCTCCAGCAGCGACCGGTCGGGGTGCCCGTCGGGCCCGGGCAGGGCGAGCGAACGGTACGCGGGTTCCCGGAGCACCGCCGTGCCGGGGAAGCGGGCCGCCAGGTCGGCGAGGACGGGGGCGAGCGCCCGGGTCAGGGCGACCGCGCCGGTCAGCTCGTAGGCGGCGTTCTTGCGCAGGCAGTTGGTGATGCGGACGTTGAGACTGAACTTCAGGAACCCGTCGTCGGTGTGCAGGGTGCGCACCGACGCGGTGGGCCGCACGTCCACGGCTCCGGGGCCGAGGTCCACGACGTTGCCGCGGTCGAGGGCGGCGCGCAGCACCGGGTGGTCGGCCAGCATCTCGTACTGCCAGGGGTGGGCGGGCAGCAGCCGGAATCCCTCGGGCACGCTCCGCAGCCGGTCCAGCGGGTCGGTCGCGGACGGCTCGGTCCGTTCCTCGGCGACCAGTTCCTGACGGACGGCCAGCATGCGCAGCGGGAAGGCCGCCCCCGCTTCCGGTGCGTAGGCCGCCCAACGGGCCGGATCGCCGCTGTGCGCCTTGGGCGTGGGGTGGAAGCGGTGGCCGAGGAGCAGGGACTGCTCGGAGTCGAGGTACACGGCGAGCGGATCGTCGCCCAGGGCCCGGGGGGTGGGGCGCGGCGCGGCGAGGGCGGCGCGGACTCCGCGGTGGCTCGCGCCCACCTGGGAGAGGAACTCGTCGTTGTGGGCGCCGGTGCGCAGGGACAGCTCGGCCCGGGTGTACTCGGCCAGGCGCAGCCAGTCGACCTCGGACCAGCCGTCTCCGGTGTCCTCGCCGCCGCGGGCGAGCCGTTCGGTGACGGGTCCGGTGAAGCGGTGCGCGCCGAGCAGGGAGGTGCGGCGCAGGGCCACGCGCAGCAGGACGCCCAGCCGGGGGAGCCGGAGCAGCAGGTGGTCGCCGATGACGGACGCCTGCCGTTCGGGCCCCGACACCTCGCGGAGCAGGCAGTTGAGGAGGGTGTGCGCCACGGCGAGGTCCGCGCCGGGCAGGTCCGGGACGGGCTCCGCGGTGCGCGGCAGGCCGGAAAGAGTGCTGGGCATCAGCGGATTACGCCCCTCGCAGGAGGTAGTTGGGACCGGTGGTGTAGTGCTTGTTGATGTCCTGTGCGCCCGAGCGCTGTTTGGTGAGCAGCGTCCCCGCGGTCACCATCGCCTTCACGGGCAGGCGCGCGGCGTCGAGTATGTGGGCGCGCAGGGCCGCACCGGGTTGTCCGGGGCCGGTGCCGAGACGTTCGACGGCTTCGCCGAGCCGGTCGCGCACCAGGGCGAGGAGCCGGTCGAGCGGGGCGCTGCCGTGCCGGGCCAGGGCGAAGGCGGGTGCCCCCGCGCACAGGTGGACGGTGATGGTGGTGAAGAGGTCGAGCACGGCGCGGTCGTCCTGCCCGGTGATCCGGGTGTCGTCGAAGCCGCTCAGGTCATGTGCACCGAGCGTCGCCCGGAGCCGTCCGGTGTGGACCCGGGGACCGTCGTTGTCCTTGAACAACAGGCGTAGGGGCGGCCGTTGCGGTCGGTCGTCGAAGGCCAGGGAGATGTTCTGCTGGTGCGACTCCAGCGCTATGCCGTAGCCGAAGAGGGTGGTCTGCCAGTCGAACAGCAGGGTGAGGACGGCGTCGAGGAGGGCGACGGGGTCACCGCCGTGGAAGCGGTCGGCGAGCCGGTCGATGACGAGCCCGCCGCCGGGCGCCGGCGCCGTGAGTGCGGCCATCGGCACCACCACCGAACCGTCGAGCCCTTCCGGCCAGCGCCGTCGCAGCACGGCCAGCATCTCGTGGCCGGCATGGGCGTAGCGGGTCTCGTCGGCGTGCAGCACGGTGGTGTCGAAGCGCGGCTCGCGCGCGGCGACGGCCGCCAGCAGCCGTTGGCAGGCGGCGCCGTCGCGCAGGGTGCCCGGCTTGATGGTCCGGCGGTTGAGCCGACCGAGGGTCGCCGTGGCCAGCGGCACCTTGAGGTGGGTGCCGGGGTGCGCGGTGAGGGCGACGGTCCGCATCGACAGGGTGGGCACCACCTCCGCGTACGGCTGCTCGGCGAGCACCGCCCGGTCGTCCAGGCCGGCCTCCTTGAGGGCGCCGTGCAGCGGGGCGCCCGCGGTGAGGGGGTGCACCGGCAGTGCGATGTGGTCGGCGTCCAGGGAACGGGGCAGTCCGAGCGTCGAGGGCGCCGGCCAGCCCGGGGCGGCCGTGAGGCCCTCGTCCACCACGTCCACCCGGGGTAGGGCCAGCCATCGCAGCCGGAACTTGGGGTGGAACTCCGGCGCGTACGTTCGCACATGACGGTCCGTCAGGCCGAGCCGGCCGCGTCCGGTCGGGTACACGGGGTGGTCGAGTCGGGCGGCCAGGGTGTCGAACGGCAGCGGGTCGGTCCAGTGGGCGGGGTCGGGGCCGTACGCGCCGGCGAGCCGGGTGACGACCTCGGTCCGGGTGTCTCGGTGCAGCAGTTCGGCCGCGAGGCACTGGCGGCACTCGTCGGCGAAGGCGTCGAAGCCGGGCCGGTCCGCCGGGTCGGCGAGGTCCCCGAGGGCGGCCAGTACGGCGTCGGTGGTGTCGAGGTCCGTGGCCGGGCCGGGTTCCTCGCGGCGCAGCAGGGGCAGCCGGGCGGCGAACTCGCACTGGAAACCGTCGGGCTCCACCGGCAGGGCGAGTGCACCGCCGGGGTGCTCCCGACGGAGCCAACTGCCGTCCGGGCGCTCCACCCGGGTGCTGCGGGTGCGCAGCCCGACCACGTCCTCGCGCAGCAGCGCGGTCAGGATCCGTAGGAGGTGCCGGTCGCGGTGCGCGCGGGTCCCTGCGGTCACGGTGTGATCTCCCAGTGGTGGTGGGCGAGGAAGTCCTCGACGGCCCGGTCGACGGCGCCCTGGTCGCGCCCCGTGGCGCGGACCACTCCGAGGAGGTCCCGGTTGGTGTGGTGGACCTCGTGGCGTTCCCCCAGGGCCCGCAGCGGACGGTACGTCAGCCGGACGCCGTCGGCGTCCAGATCGATCCGCCGGGGGGCGGCGGTCAGGGTGCCGGCACGGCGCGCGTACGGGTAGTCGAGCCGGGCGGCGCCGTCGGTGCGGGCCCCGAGGTCGGCGGGGAGCGGTTCACCCAGATGGGTAAGGAGGACGTGGGCGAACAGGGGAATCCCGAGGAGGTCGGCGAGCAGGAGGTCGCACTGGTCGCCTATGGCCCGGTAATTCACCTCGATGATGCGGGCCCGGCCGCTGCCGTCCACCACGAATTCGGTGTGGCAGGCGCCGAAACCGACCCCCAGCGCATCGAGCTGCGTCAGTATCTGCTCCACCACGGCCGGGGGGTGCGCCGGGACGTAGGTGAGGCGTTCCTCGATGAAGTACGGGGCGGGGGACAGGCCGGTGCGGAACCCGCCGAGCACATGGCGGGTGCTGCCGTCGCCGAGCGTCTCCAGGGTGTACAGCTCGCCTTCCAGGTACTCCTCCACCACCAGCGCGGTGCCGGGGCGGCGGGCCCGGATCTCCTCGCAGCGGGTGAGCAGCTCGTCCGGGGTCTCCACCCGGACGACGTCCTCGCTGGCCACCCCTTCGCGCGGTTTCACCACACAGGGGTAGGGCAGTGCCGCGGCGCCGCGCAGGGCGTCGGCGGGTGTCGTCCTCGCGGGAACCTCCAGGCAGCGCACGCGGTCGACCCCGGTGGTGCGCAGATGGCGTCGCAGCAGCGCCTTGTCCTTGGTGCGCAGGGCGGTGCGCCAGTCCTTGGCCGGGAGCCCGAAGTAGTCGGCGGCGAGCGCGGTCTGGGTCTGGAGGTGGTCGCTGTTGGTGAAGATCGCGTCCGGCCGTTCGTGGGCCGAGACCACGCTGATCACCTCCCGGAAGTCCCGGACGTCGCACGGGAGGACCTCCAGGTCCGGGTGGCGCGCGCGATGGGCCTCGGGCTGGTCGGTGAGAACGGTGACGCGCAGTCCCAGGGAGCGCGCGGCCGGGAGGAATCCCTCGGTCACCGAGTCGGTGGGATTCAGTGCGAGCAGGTACATCCGCATCATCGGGAACACGAGCCGAGAGCTTAGGTTAGGCATGCCTAAGGGTGTCAATTCGTCCGGGCGCCATGTCGATTGGCTTTCTACCCTGCTGGTGCTAGTAAGGTGAGCCTTCCCTAAAAATCCTTGCGGGTCTGCCGCCACCCCGCGGTGATTTTCTCATGCCCCCACCCCGTATTCCGTACGGTGTTCTAGGAGTACCCGTGTTCCTGGCCCCGGCGTCGGCCCCGACCGCCCCTGCCGTGAGCTCCTCCGTTCTGCTGGCCGCCACGTACCGGCGTCTCGCCGCCGCGTGTCCCGCCCTGGACGTGACCTGCGCCGAACCCTCGTCATCAGCCGGCCAGGGCTGGATCGACGGTGCCGAACTCGCCTGCCGCGAAGACTTCCTGAACGCCTGGTTGGAAGGGCACGCGGCCCGCATCCGCACCCGCTACGCCCACGAGCCGCGGCCGGACGTCGTCGCCTCCCGTGCGCTGCACGCCTACCTGTGGTCCGCGGCCGTCCTCATCAGCGGTCCCTGGTACCTCGAACGGCGGGTGCCGAGGGTGAGTCCGCGCGATCTGCGGATCAGCCGTACGAGTGAGGCGTACGAGATCGTTCCCGCCTCCTTCAGCTGTCTGTCCGACGACCCCGCCGCCGGGCTGCCCGGGGTCCGCGTCCTGCCCCACGAGGAGGCGCTGCGGGCCGAGTTGCGCGCCGCCGTCGCCGATCACGTGCGTCCGCTGCTGGCCGCCACGGGCCCCCGCGTCCGTCGCGGTCCCCGGGCCCTGTGGGGGATGGTCGGCGACGACCTGGTCTCGGCCGTCTGGTACCTGGGCCGGATGCACGGTGACGAGGCCCGCGGGGTGCGGGAGGCCGAGGAGTTGTTGCCCTCGGCCGTCAGCCCCTACCCCGGCGGCGCGGCCTTCCGGACGCTCACCACCCGCAACGGACGTGAGCACCCGACGCGCACCCGCCTCGGCTGCTGCCTCTACTACGCGATCCGTCCCGCCGAGGCGTGCGCCACCTGCCCGCGCACCTGTGACGCCGAACGGGTGCGCAGGATCGAGGACGGGGTCTGACGCCCGGGCGGGAGCGCGGGTCCGTTCCGCCTCCCGCCCGACCGGCTCACTGTCGGGCCGTCAGTCGTTCGTCGTCGGTCTTCGCCGCTGGCGCGTCCCGCCGCCCGCTTCCGGTGACCGGGTCGGCCGGGGGCCGGGTGGCCGGCAGGCGGCGCAATCGCGTCAGCACGAGGACCGCGAGTGCGGTGGTGACCGCTCCGCTGAGCGCCGCGGTCGTGTGCAGTCCGTCCGCGAAGGCCGCCCGGGCCGCCGCCAGCAGGTCGTCGGCGAGCAGGTCGGGTAGGGACTCCGCGGCGCGGACGGCCCCGCCGAGGGTGTCGCGGGCGGCCCGGGCGGCTTCGTCGGGCACGGCCTCGGGGATCGTGTCCGCGACCTCGGACCGGTAGACGGCGGTGCCGACGCTGCCGATGACGGCGATGCCCATGGCCAGCCCGAACTCGCTGCCCGTCTCCGACAGGGCGGAGGCCGAGCCGGCCCGCTCCGGGGGCGAACTGCTGATGATCAGGTCCGTGGTGAGGGTCATCGCCGGGCCCAGGCCGAAGGAGAGCAGCACGAATCCGGTCACCACGAGGGGCAACCCGTCGCCCGGTCCGTCGGGGGAGACCAGGAACAGGGTGACGAACGCCGCCGTCGAGACGAGCAGCGCCGCGGCCATCACCACGGCCGGTCGGACCCGTCGTACGAGGAGCGGCGCGAGCATCGACCCGGCGATGCCGAACACGGTCGACGGAAGGGTCCACAGTCCTGCCCGCAAGGGTGAAAGGCCCACCACCAGTTGGAGGTACTGGCCCACGAACAACTGGGTGCCCGCCATGGCGAAGATCGCGAACGCCTGGGTCGACATGGCCAGCGAGAACGTGCGGTTCTTGAACAGTCCGAGGTCCAACAGCGGCTGACGGAGGGTCCGCTGTCGCCGGACGAACGCGGAGCCCACCAGCGCCCCGCCCGCGAGCGCGGCCAGGGCCGCCGCATCGGGACCGTGTTCGGCCAACCGCTTCACCCCGTACACGGTGGGCAGGACCGTCGCCAGCGACAGGGCCACGCTGATCAGGTCCGTCCGGCCGGCGCCGGGCTCGCGGTACTCGGGCAGGAACCGGGGGCCGAGGACGAGCAGCACCAGCATCACGGGGACGCCGAGCAGGAACACCGAGCCCCACCAGAAGTGCTCCAGCAGCGCCCCGCCCACCAGGGGGCCGAGGGCGCCGCCGGCCGTGAACCCGGTCATCCAGACGCCGATCGCGACGGTCCGCTGACCCGGGTCGGGGAACAGCTGACGGATCAGCGACAGGGTCGAGGGCATCAAGGTGGCGCCCGCGATGCCGAGGAGGGCCCGGCTGAGGATCAGCAGCTCCGCGGTGGGGGAGAAGGCGGCCAGCACGGAGACGACACCGAAGGCCGCGCCGCCGATCAGCAACAGTCGCCGCCGCCCGATCCGGTCGCCCACGGCGCCCATGGTGATGAGCCATCCGGCGATCAGGAACCCGTAGATGTCCAGGATCCACAGGAGTTGGGCGCTGGAGGGGTTGAGGTCGGCGGTGAGCGACGGGACCGCGAGGTGCAGCACGGTCAGGTCCATCGCTATCAGCAGGGTGGGCAGGAACAGGACCGCGAGCCCCGTCCACGCCCGCCGTCCCGCCCGTGGGGGTGCCGGGTCGATCGGGGTGGGTGTCGTGCCGTCCATGGACGTGCGCCTCCTTGCGTCGGGATGCGGGCGACGCTAGGGGCTGAAGTTAAGTTGAGGTCAAATACGGCCGGCTGCCGGCTGTCGGATGCGGTCCCTCGTTCTGGCCCGCGTTCGGGATGCGGAATTCCGGCCGCCCGTGCAGTGGTGAGTCGTACCGCCCGCCCCGATGTTGTAAGGTAAGCCTTACCTTAGTGTGTATGGGGGTTGCGGTGCGCGCGGCTGCGTTCGTGCTGCCCGATGAGTCCCTCTGGAGCGCTGGGCGATCCGGAGCCGTCGACGAGCCCGCCCTGACGTTGCGTCAGGGCGGGCCGACGCTCCGGACCACGAACCTGCGGCGGGGCGTCCTCCTGTTCGGTCCCTGAGGAGGGCCCTCGCCGTAGTGGAACCGTCAGCGGGCGGGGTGTCCGCGGTCACGTCCCGTCGGCGCCCCGCCCGGCCGCGCGGTCCGTGGCCATCCGGGCGGGGTCGCCTCGGAGCGGGTCAGACGCCGAACGCCGCGGGGTACCGGATGGTGCCGGTGGGAACTGCTCGGGTGTCGTCCAGGACCAGGGCCATCATGGCCTCGTCGGGCACCTCGAACGGGGCGCGGATGTCGAAGCGGGACGCCGGGGTGAAGCCGAAGCGCGGGTAGTAGTCGGCGTGCCCGAGGACCAGCACGAGACCTTCACCCGTGGCTCGGGCGGCATCCAGGGCGGCGCGGACGGCGGCGGATCCGGCGCCGGTGCGCTGGGCCGAGGGTCGTACCGCGCAGGGCGCCAGGGCGAGGGCGGGCCCGCCGTCGACATGGCACCGGGTGAGCAGTGCGTGTCCGACCGGGGTCCCGTCGGGGCCGGCGGCGATCATGGACAGGCCGTCGATCCACGCCTGCGGATCGGCGCGCAGCGCGTCGACGAGGTCGGCCTCCGCTGCGGTGGGGAAGGCGGCCAGGTTGATCTCGCGGACGGCGGCGACGTCCTCGGTGCTCCGGGAGTTCTCGGGGCGGGTGGTCCAGGTGGTCATGGTGTTCTCGTTCTCGAAGAGGTGAGGGGTTTCGTCGAGGGCGCCCGAGGTGTGGGCGGCGCGGGTGCGGCTGCGATGTCCGCACGGCACGTCGACCGCCGGCCGGAGTGCGGCCGGGGTCTCGGGCGCGCCGGGCTGCGGAGCGGTCGGCGCATCGGTGCGAGGAGCGCGCTCCGGCGTTTCGGCCGTCCGCGCGGCTGGCGCTCCCGGAATGCCGGGCGGCCCGGTCGGAGCGTGGAAGGAAAGGGGCGGGGGCAACGTGGAGACCTTTGAAAAGGGGACCCCGGTGACCATGAGGTCGCACCCCGTGGGCCGTGGGGCCGGGGGTGGGTGTCAGGTCAGACCGGGACCCGGGACGTGAGGATGGTCCGGCGGGCACTGCACACGGCAGTGGCCTCTGCGACGGTCATCAACTCACCTCCCTCTTCTGCTCCCGCAGTCGACGCGGTCGTCCCTGCTCGATCAACGCTAGCACGCTTGTTCCCCCGTGCCGGGCGGAGCCGTGGTGGGGAACGGGCCGGTCGCGGGGGGTCGGCCCCGCCTCGTGACGCCCGACAGGTTAACTTAGGCTTACCTAAGTTCGCATGTCCGCTCCTGGCGGTCAGCGTCCGCGGTAGCCATTCCTCTGGGGGAGTTGACACACATGTATCAGGATCCGGACGAGTTCGCGCTCCTCGCCGCACAGGCGGGTGTTCCTTTCGCTGACCGGCTCGCCCCGGGCTCCGCCGCGTTCCAGACGGCCGACGTGGTGGAGATCCACGGCCCGTTGGACGAGGAACTGTTCGGCGCCGCGCTCACTCGCGTCGTGGTGGAGGCCGAGACCCTGCGGACCGTCGTGCGCGAGCACGCCGGCGGGCCCCGGCAGTGGGTCGCCCCCGCCCCCGCCGACGCCCCGCTGCACCGACTGGACCTGCGCGCGGACCCCGCCCCGCTCGCCGCCGCCCGGGCCTGGACCCATGCCGACCTGACCCGCCCCGGCGCCGCACCGAACCCGACCGCCGGCCCCGCAGACCACGCGGCCGGTGCCCCCGGGGCGAGCGGTACGTCCGTCGCCCCGGACGGCCGAGGAGCGGACCCCGCCCCCCTGATGACCCAGGCCCTCATCCGCCTCGCGGACGACCACTACTGGTGGTACCAGCGGGCCCACCACCTCGCCGCCGACTCCCATGCGCTCCACCTCGTCGGACGCCGCACCGCCGAGGTGTACACCGCGCTCGCCACCGGACAGGAACCCCCGCGGACCCGCTTCGCCCCGCTGCGCGAGGTGGTCGAGGAGGAATCCCGCTATCTGAACGGCGAACGGTACGCCGCCGACCGGGAGTTCTGGACCGAACGACTGGCCGGGACGGAGGTGCCCGTCACCCTCGGCGGCCCGCCCACCGGCGGGCCCGCGACCGTCCTGCGCGGTCACACCGACCTCCCGCCCGGAACCTTTCACCGGCTCGCCGAGGCCGCGGCGACCAGCAGGGCGACCTGGGCCGAACTCGTCGTCGCCGCGACCGCCCTGCACCTCCACCGCGGCACCGGCGCCCGGACCGTCGTCCTCGGCCTGGCGCTGGCCAACCGGCGCGGTCCGGCCGCCCTGCACACCCCCGCCACGGCGGTGAACGTCCTCCCGCTGCGGCTCGCCGTCCACCCGCAGGACACCGGCGCCGAACTCCTGCGCCGCGTCGTCCTGGAGATCCGGGCGGTCCGCCGTCACCAGCGCTACCCCCACTCCGACCTGCGTCAGGACCTCGGCCGCACTGGCGCCGACCGCCCCCTGACCGGCCCGGTGATCAGCATCAAACCGGGCGGTACCGCACTCGACTTCGCCTCGTCCCCCGGCACTGTGCACCACCTGGCCAGCGGGCCCGTGGAGGACCTGACGATCGGAGCCGCCCCCGGCGTCGACGGCAGACTGCACCTGTCCGTCGACGCCCATGCCGGCCGGTACGACGAGCCGGCGGTCACCCGGCACCGCGCCACCCTCGGCCACCTGTTGGCCGCCTACGCCGACCTGCTGCTGACCGACCCGCAGCGGCCCGTGGGCACGCTCGACCTCCTGCCCCGCGACGAGGTGTGGGCCGTCACCCGCGGGCGCGCCGAAGCCCCCGCCCGGCGCACCCTCCCCGCCGCACTCACCGACCGCGTCGCCCGGACCCCCGACGCCATCGCCGTACGCGCGGTGGACGCCACCCTCACCTTCGCCGAACTGGAGTCCGCGGCCAGTGGCCTCGGCGCCGAACTCGCCCGGCTCGGGGGCGAGCACGGGCAGCCCACCCCGGCACCCCTGCCTGTGGGATGGGCACCTCCGCCGGCCGCGCCGAAGGCGTCCTCGTGAGCCACGCCGCCCTCGCCAACCGCTACGAGGGCCACGGGACCGACCACATCGCGCCCGCGGTCGCCCGCACCGGACGGGCGCGACTGCGGCTCGCCCACAGCGCGTCGTTCGCCTCCGACGCGGCCTGGGACCCGCTGCTCTGGATGGTCCACGGGCATGAACTGCACCTCCTGGACGAGGCCACGCACCGCGACCCGGCGGCCCTCACCGCGTACGTGCACCGCGAGCGCATCGACCACCTGGCCGTCACCCCGTCCCAGGCCGCCGCCCTGATCGCCGAGGGGCTGCTTGACGAGGGCCACCACCGGCCGGCCGTGCTGACCATCGACGGCGAGCCCGTCCCGGAGCCGCTGCGGCAGTGCGTCCCCACGGTGGCCGGGCTGCACACGGTGCACCAGTACGGCCCGACCGGGGCCCCCGGCGTCGCCTACTCCTGGCGCGTCGGCGAACCGGGCGACGCACGGGGGCCGGTGCTCGGGCGGCCCGTGCGGGGCTCCCGCGCCTACGTCCTCGACGCCGCGCTGCGCCCCGCCCCGCCCGGGACGACGGGAGAGCTGTACCTCGCGGGACCGTGCCTCGCCGTCGGATTCCTCGGTCGACCCGACCGCACCGCACAACGGTTCGTGGCCGACCCGTTCGGAGCGCTGCACGGCCACCCGGGCAGCCGGATGTACCGCACCGGCGACCTGGCGCGCCGCCGCGCCGACGGAACCGTGGAACTCCTCGCCCCCGAAGCCCCCACAGTCCCCGGAACCCCCGTCGCCCCTGACGCTGCTGATGCCCTCGGAACCCCCGTCGGCCGTGGCGACCGTCGCGCACCGACCCGGTCGGTCCCCGAATGCGGCACCGAGCTCCGGCGGCGCGTCCTCGGCGCCGATGCCCCCCCGTACCGAGGCGGTGCTGCACCAGGCCCCCCTCGGGTGCACCCTCCCCGAGGTCTACGACGCGGTCGCCCGCCGGTACCCGGACCGCGTCGCCGTCTCCCATCGGGGTGCCACCCTCTCCTACGCCCAACTGTGCGCGCGTGCACGCCCCTTGGCCCGCATGCTGGCCGTCCGGGGCATCGGGCCCGGATCGGTGGTGGCGCTCGCCCTGCCCCGCTCCACCGACCTGGTCACCGGAATCCTCGCGGTGACCTACGCCGGGGCGGCGTACCTCCCCCTGGACCCCGACCACCCGGCCGGTCGCCTCTCCTGCGCGCTGGCCGACATCGCCCCGGCGGCCGTGGTCACCGATTCGGTCACGGTGCCCCGGCTCCCCGACCACGACCTGCCGATCCTCTGCACCGACTCCTCCTTCGTCGACCGGTACGCCACCCGGCCGCTCACCCAGGCCGAACGGACCCGTCCGCTCACCCCGGACGACCCGGTGTGCGTCATCCACGCCCCGGACTCCGCCGGCGGACCGGAGGGCGTGACCGTCACCCATCACGACGTCACCCGACTCCTCGCCATCACCGACCACGGCTTCCGCCCCGACGACGTGTGGACCCGTTTCCCCTCCTACGCCTTCGACTTCTGCGTGTGGGAGTTGTGGGGAGCCCTGCTGAACGGCGGCCGGGTCGCCGTCGACGCCGCCGTGACGGTCCGCGCCGATGCCACCTGTTCCCGCCGGGACACGGTCGCCCCGTCCGCGCCGTCCGCCCACCTCACCCGCGTGCTCAGCGAGCGACTGACCGAACTGGAGAAGTGACCCCGACATGAGCGACCCCGACCCGAGCAACGCCCCCACCCACCCCTTCGGCGCCGAGGGCGAGCCCGGCGGCGCGGGGCCCGCGGAGTTCACGGTCCTCGCCAACGACTGGGGTGAGCACTCCTTGTGGCCCGTCTTCGCCGAGGTCCCGGACGGGTGGCACACCGTGTACGGGCCCGCCGTCCGGCAGGACGCCCTGGAATGGATCACCGAGCACTGGATCGGCCCGTCCACGAACTGAGCTGCTGTCGCAGGGGGATGGGGGTGGTACGGGGCGCACGCGTCCCGCCCCATCTCGTACCGGCCGCCGACGGGTCCGGTCATGAGGGTGCGTCATGTGGTGCACCCCTTCGGGATGTGGTGCGCGCTCCGGCAATTCGCCCTCGATCGGGCCGGATCGAGGGCCCACCCTCGCTTCGGCCGAGGGTTTCACCCCTACCAAGTGAGGTTAGCCCAACCGAATATGTGTGCCGGTTCACTGGGGGATCGGTCGGGTGTTCAAGCGTAATGAGTTAGGTTAGGCTCGCCTAAGTGAGGGGGGAGATTGCTCATGCCTGAACACCGACCCGAACACCGTACGGACTTCGTGGGCCGCATCGCTCTCGTGACCGGCGCCGGACAGGGTATAGGGGCCGCCGTCGCGGTCTCGCTGGCGACGCTGGGAACCGAAGTGATCGCCACCGACCGCTCCGCGCACGGGGTCGACGAACTCGCCGCCTCCTGGCGGGAACGAAGCGGTGCGGACGGGCCGGAGGGGCCGCACGCCCGCCCCGGATCGATCACCCCGATGGTCCTCGACGTCACGGACGGCGCCGCCGTGGACGCCGCCGTCAAGGTCATCGAGGACGAACACGGCCCGCTCGGCCTGCTCGTGAACGTCGCCGGCGTACTGAGGCCGGGCCCCGTCGCCGAACTCACCGACGACGACTGGGCGCAGACCTTCGCCGTCAACACCACCGGTGTCTTCCACACCTCCCGCGCCGCGGTCGGACCCATGACCGCCCGCGGCAGCGGATGCATCATCACCGTCGGCTCCAACGCCGCCGGCATTCCACGCACCGGCATGGCCGCCTACGCCGCCTCCAAGGCCGCGGCCACCATGTTCACCAAGTGCCTCGGGCTGGAGGTCGCCCGCAGCGGTGTCCGGTGCAACATCGTCGCCCCCGGCTCCACGGACACCGCCATGCAGCGCGCCCTGTGGACCGACGGCGACGCCCCCCGGCGGGTCATCGCCGGGGACCCCCGCACGTACCGCACCGGGATACCCCTCGGACGGATAGCCGAGCCCCAGGACATCGCCGACGCGGTGGTCTTCCTCGCCTCCGACCGCGCCCGCCACATCACCATGCAGGAGCTGTACGTCGATGGCGGCGCCACCCTCAGGTAGCCGGCGCCCCGTCCCCCCACCCCACCTCCGTGCACGCACGGAGCACCCGAGAAATGGAGCCCCCGTGTCGACGGCATCCGAAGTCGCCACGCACGTCCCCCTGGCCGGACAGGCCCTCACCGTGACCGCCGACGCCGCGGTCCGCCCCGGCACGTCACCCGACCCTGCGTACCCCACGCTCGGTGCGGCGACCTCCCTGCTCCACGCGTACCGCACCGGGTCCAGATTCCTCGCCACCCCCACCCGCACCCTCCTCGGCCACGGCACCCGCGCCGAAGTCCCCCACGACGACAGACCGTTGCCCGTCAGGGTCGCCGAGGCGCTGACCGCGGGCCGAGCCGACGGCCACGGCACGCCCCTGGTGCTCGGCGCCGTCCCCTTCGACCAACACGCCCCGGCCGCCCTCGCGATCCCCGCGGAACTGCGCACCGGACCCGCCCTCGCCTCGGACCCGATGATCGCGCTGCCCGCCGAGCGCCCCGACCCCGTCGACTGGGGGATACGCCAGGTACCCGAGCCGGACGAGTACGCCGCCGGGGTCGCGGACGCCGTCGACCGCATGTGGCAGGGCGAGTTCAGCAAGGTCGTCCTCGCCCGCACCCTCGAACTGACCGCGCCCGGCCCGCTGGACCTGCCCGGCATGGTCGACCGGCTGGCGCGCCGCGACCCCTCCGGCTACACCTTCGCCCTGCCCGTCGGCCCCGGCCGCACCCTGCTGGGTGCCAGTCCGGAGCTCCTGGTGTCCCGCAGAGGGACCCGGGTCGTCGCCAACCCCCTCGCCGGGTCCACCCCGCGCGGCGCCGACCTCGCCGAAGACGTCCGCAGGGCCGCAGCCCTCCTCGAATCCGCCAAGGACCTGCACGAACACGCCGTCGTCGTCGACGCGGTGTACACCGCGCTCGCTCCCTTCTGCCGTGACCTCGTGGTCCCCGAACGGCCCACCCTCGTGCGGACCGCCACCATGTGGCACCTGTCGAGCACGGTCACCGCCACCCTCGCCGACCCGACGACCTCGGCCCTCGAACTGGCCTGCGCCCTGCACCCCACCCCCGCCGTCTGCGGCACCCCCACCGCGCTCGCCCGCCGCGTCATCGCGGACACCGAGCCGTTCGACCGGGGCTACTTCACCGGGATGGTCGGCTGGGGCGACGCGGACGGCGACGGCGAATGGGTCGTCACCATCCGCTGCGCCGAGGCCGAGGCCAACCGGCTGCGCCTGTACGCGGGCGCCGGAGTCGTCGCCGCCTCCCAGCCGCAGGCCGAGACGGAGGAGACCGGAGCGAAGTTCCGCACCTTCCTCAGCGCCGTCGGGGCGGAGCTATGACGTCACGTCACCCGATGTACCCGGCGGCCGAGTTCGCCGCCCGGAATCCGACGGCGGAGCGGTCGCACTCCGTGTCCGCCCGCTGATCCCCGCCGCTTGCCTCCGCTTCCCTCTGCTCCCTGTCGCTCACTCGAACGGAACCACCGACACCATGGCCCTGCCCGCCATCACCCCCTATCCGATGCCCACCCCGGGGGAGTTGCCCGCCAACCGGGTCGACTGGAAGATCGACCCCGACCGCGCGGTGCTGCTCGTGCACGACCTCCAGAACTACTTCCTCTCGGCCTTCGACACCTCCGCGTCTCCCGTCACCGAACTCCTCGCCCACACCGCGCGGTTGCGCCAGTGGGCCGCCGAGGCATCGGTCCCCGTCGTGTACACCGCCCAGCCGGGCGGCCAGACACCTGCCGAGCGAGGACTCCAACAGGACTTCTGGGGGCCCGGTCTGCCCGCCGACCCGCACGCCGCCGCCATCGCGGACGCGGTGGCTCCCGGCCCCGGTGACACGGTCCTCACCAAGTGGAAGTACAGCGCCTTCGTCCGTACCGACCTCCTGGAGCGACTGCGGGAACTCGGTCGCGACCAACTCGTCATCACCGGTGTCTACGCACACATCGGCGTCATGATCACCGCCTGCGACGCCTGGATGCAGGACGTGCAGGCGTTCGTCGTCGCGGATGCGGTGGCCGACTTCTCGGCCGACGATCACGCTGCCGCGCTGCGCTGGGCAGCCGGAAAGTGCGCGGTGGTCACGACGACCGGGGCGGTCCTGGGAGAGGGCTGACCGCGGTGCGCACCGCTGGGGGCACGGGGCCGGCCCGCTTCGGCGGCTGACCCCCGTGGCCCGGACCGGCCCGCCGGACGATGCCGGAGGTACCCGTTCCACGGCGGGCCGGTCCGCGGCCCGTTGCGGGCCCGAAGGGGGGGCGTTCGGGGGTGGGGCCGCGGTCTTGACCGTCCCTGGTGGTAAATCTGACGAGATCCTCACACCCATAAACGTATGATTCACCGTATGTCCACGATCCCCGACCCCGCCCGGTCCGGCGCGGCCCTGCGCTCCGCCGACGACATCAACGAGGACATCCGTGCGCTGTGGGCGCGCGCGGGCGGCAGACTCAGCACCGAACAGCGACGGCAGTACCAGTGCCTGGTCATGGAGTGGTCCGCCGCTCGGCAGGCAGCACGCCAGTCCCCGCCCGCCCGGGACCCCCGGGCCGTGACCGGCGACATCGCCGTGCCGGGGTGCGGGAGCCACGCCGCCTGAGCGTGCCCGCCCCGGGCCGCCCGTCCTCCGGGAGCACCCGGATGCCGGACCGGGCTCCGGGGGGCGGGTCGCACGGCGCTCCCGTTCCGCTCCGGCGATGAACTTCCGCCGGAGGGCCCAGGGCAGTGCCCTGTCCCCGGTGCAGACCACGTAGGTACGGGGCACCGAGCCCCAGCCGTCAGCGGTCAACCGGGTCGTGCCGCGGGCGATGCCTGCCGGCGCGTCCGGTGCGCCCCTAAGACGGCGGCATCGGCCCTGAAACGGCCCCGATCAGACTGCCCGCGTTCTCGGGCGCCCCTTGGTACGCGTCCCCAGCTATGTCCGAGCCCGACATGAACGCGGCCAGGTACACGGCACGGCCGGCCAACTCCGGCGCCCGTTGTGCGGCTCGGGTCAGCACCGCGCCGCCCATGCTGTGGGCCACCACCGTGACCGGGCGCCCGCCACCGATCCGCGCCGACCGGGCGACCGGCAACGCACCCGCCGGCAGCGGTGGACGGGGTGGGAGGGGCGCGAGGGACCCGAGCGTCAGCCTGGCCTGCGGGTAGCTGGTCGACCGGGACGACTTCCGCCGAGTAGCGGTGGGCACCCGTGCCCTCGCGCGCACCGTCCGAGCC
Organism: Streptomyces sp. NPDC059816; assembly: GCF_042732055.1. NCBI lineage: Bacteria > Bacillati > Actinomycetota > Actinomycetes > Kitasatosporales > Streptomycetaceae > Streptomyces > Streptomyces sp. NPDC059816. The sequence goes on along the minus strand of NZ_JBHWIQ010000014.1, from coordinate 176,155 downwards.
TCCTGGTGCACGCGCGGACGCACGGATCGGGCGTGCGGTTTGCACGGGGAAGGCGGGGCTCCGAATGGTGACAACCGCGACTGGCCGCCCCGGATCGGGCTGTGGAAACGTTTCTCCTGTCCCCGCCGAACGAATCCGTGAGGAGCGTGTGTGAACCCCGAGTACGCCGCGTACACCCAAGCGGACGCCGACTTCTACGACTCCCCCCGGCACGGTGCGGGGAAGTCCACCGAGGGACCCGAGCTGTTCGCCGCAGCCCGGGCTGCGGCGCCCGAGGGCTGGCAGGCCGAATGGCACGGGGACTGGCTCTCGTTCAGCCCGCAGGGCCTGCGGTTGCCCGCCCAGGGCTGGAAGATCCACATATCGGCCGCGGCCGACAACGCCGAACGCGTCCTCGACCGGGTCATCGCCCACTGCGTCGAACGACGGCTCCCCCTGAAGTTCGTCCCCGGCCCCCGTCTGCTGCTCCTGCGCAACGCGAAGTACGCCGACCGCGCCGGCAGCGGCAAGTTCATCACCGTCTACCCGCCCTCCGAAGAGCAGTTCCCCGTGGTGGCCGACGCCTTGGTGGACCTGCTTGCCAAAGAGCACGGGCCGTACGTCCTCAGCGATCTGCGACTGGGTGACGGACCGGTGTACGTCCGCTACGGCGCCTTCGCCCGACGCTTCTGCCTCGACGCCGAAGGCCGTACGGTGCCCGCGGTCGCCGACCCCGACGGCACCCTCGTCCCGGACCTGCGCGGACCGTCCTTCCGGGTCCCGCCGTGGGTGACCCCGCCGCCTTTCCTCGCACGGCACCTCGCCGCCCGCACCGGCGCCGACGCACTGCCGTACATCGTGGAGGGCGCACTGCACTTCTCCAACGGCGGAGGCGTCTACCGGGCGCGCGACCCCCACACGGGCCGGCGGGTCGTCCTCAAGGAGGGGCGCCCGCACGCCGGCCTCGCCGCCGACGGGGCCGACGCGGTGCAACGCCTCGACCGGGAGCGCACCGCGCTGGAACAGCTCGCCGGGCTCGACTGCGTGCCCGAACTGCTCGGCTCCTTCACCGTCGAGGGACACCGCTTCCTCGCCCTGGAGTACGTACCGGGCACCACGCTGAACACCGTCCTCGCCCGACGCTTCCCGCTGTCCCGGGCCACCGCCACCGCCGCCGAACTCGCCGAGCACGCGGCCTGGGCCCGCGACATGCACGCACGGGTGGCCGACGCGGTGCACGCCGTGCACGAGCGCGGGCTCGTCATCAGCGATCTGCACCTGAGCAACATCATGGTCTCCGAGGACGGCACCCGCGTCGTCCTCCTCGACTTCGAGGCTGCCTCGCCCGCCGTCGAGCGACGCCGTCAGATCGTCGCCAATCCCTCCTTCGTCGCCCCACCGGGCCGACGCGGGACGGACATCGACACCTATGCGCTCGCCTGTCTGCGGCTCGCCCTGCTCACCCCGTTGACCGTGCTGTTCTCCATCGACCGCGCCAAGGCCCGCCACCTGGTACGGGAGATCACCAGGATCTTCCCCGTCACCGAGGACGAACTCGCCCCCGCGCTCACGGAGATCCTGCGCGACCCCGACCCCGACCCCGACGCTGCCACCCGTCCGGTGCGCCCGCTCAGGTCCGCCGGACCCGCCGCGGCACAACCCGACGCCCCGGACGTACCGGAACCGGCGGACTGGCCCCGCAGCCGGGACTCGATGGTCCGTGCCCTGACCGCGGCCTGCACACCCGATCGCGAGGACCGGTGTTTCCCGGGCGACATCGCCCAGTTCCTCACCCCGGTCGGAGGCCAGAGCTTCGGCTACGGCGCCGCCGGCGTGCTGCACGCCCTGCACGAGACCGGAGCCACGCCCTGCCCCCAGGCCACCGAGTGGCTGCTGGACCGCGCCAAGGAACCCGTGTCCGGCACCCCGATCGGCTTCTACGACGGACTCGCCGGCATCGCCTGGACGCTCCACCGGCTCGGCCACCGCGAACAGGGCCTCGCCCTGGCCCGGCTGATCGCCCGTGAGCCGCTCGACGGCAGATCCGCCGACCTGCACGGCGGACACACGGGCCTCGCCCTCGCCCTCGACGACCTCTGCCGCGCCACCGACGGGGCCGAAGCCGCGGCCCTGCGCACCGCCGCCGAACGCTGCACCGAACTCGCCGCGCGCACCGTCCGGGACGCCTCCCCGACCCGCCGCACCGGACTGCTCCACGGCGCCAGCGGCCCGGCCCTCCTCTTCGTGCGCCGCTACGAGACCACCGGCGACGCCGGGTACCTCGACCTGGCCGCCACCGCACTGCGCCAGGACCTCGACCGCTGCCGCACCGGCACCGACGGCGCCCTCCTCGTCCTCGACGGCAAGCGCACCCTGCCCTACCTCGGCGGCGGCAGCGCCGGCATCGCGATGGTCCTCGACGACTTCCTCGCCCACCGCGACGACCCCGAACTGCGCGCCGCCCGCGAGCAGATCGAACCGGGACTGCGGTCCGCCTTCTACATCCAACCCGGACTCTTCCGGGGCGTCGCCGGACTGTTGCTGCAACTCGCCCGCACCCCCTGCGGCGATCCGGCCGAACGGCAACGGACCCGTGAACGGCACGCCCGACTGCTCGGGCTGCACTCCGTGCCGTACGCGGGCGCACTCGCCTTCCCCGGCGAACAGATGATGCGCCGCTCCATGGACCTGGCCACCGGCACCGCCGGCTGTCTGCTCGCCCTCGGCGCCGCCTTCGGCGACCGCCCCGCCTCGCTGCCCTTCCTCCCGCCGCTCACGCGGCCCACAGACCGGCCCCCGCCAGGGGCCGTACCCCAATGAGATCCATCCGTCCCCAGAAAGGACCCGTCATGGCGCTTCTCGACCTCCAGGCCCTGGACACCCCCGAAGAGGAGTTCGAGGGACCGGCCACCGGCAGCCAGGTGAGCCTGCTGATCTGTGAGTACAGCTCGCTGAGTGTCGTCCTCTGCACCCCGTGACGCTCCGCCGGGAGACCGCTCGATGAGCCGACGCGCCGGTCCGGCCGACGCGACCGCCCGTCCCTCCCGGCCATGAGTCGCCGGTCCCGGGCCCACCAAGGCCCGGGACCGGTCGTCGTACGGCGGTCCGACGGCGGAGCGCCCCACCGGCGCTCCGCCGTTGGACCGTTGCGGCCGACCCGGCACCGCCTCCGCACGGCGAACGCCATCCGCGGCGAAAGGACCCCGGCGTGCCCCCCAGCCACCCCCCGGACCCCGACGGTCCCCGGGCCGCCCTCCCCCCGCCCGCCCGGTCGCCGCTCGCGGTGGTCCTGCTCTGCTCCCTGGGCGGCGCCCTCGCCGCGCTCGCCCTGCCCGCCGTCCTCGGGCACGCCCTCGACCGGCTCCTCGACTCCGGCCGCGTCCCCTGGCCCGCCCTGCTGCTCGCCGCGGCCCTGACCGCGACCGAGGTACTGCTCGACAGCACGGTCGCCGTGGTGGGCGGCAGCACCACGGCCCGGTACGCGGCCCGACTGCGGATCGACGTCCTCGACCGGGTGCTGCGCGCCGAGCCCCGCCGCGCCCAGGAGTTCCCGGCCGGCGACCTCACCACCCGACTCACGGCGAACGCCGCCGAGGCCGCGGCCGTGCCGGTGACCCTCGCCACCGCCGCGGGCACGGTCCTGCTCCCGCTCGGCGGCGTCCTGTGCCTGTTCCTCATCGATCCCTGGACCGCACTGGCGCTGGTCACCGGGCTGCCGCTGTTCGTCCTGCTGTTGCGGTCCCTGGTCAGGGACACCGCCAGCGCGGCCACCGACTACCAGCGGGAGCAGGCCGCGATCGCCGCCCGGCTCACCGAGACGATCGACGGCATCGACACGGTGCGCGCCGCGGGGACTGCCGACCACGAGCGGACCCGCGCCCTCGAACCCCTCCGACGCCTCGCCCGGCACGGCCGGCGGACCTGGCGCGTCCAGGGCCGCGCCGCCGCCGGCGCCGGGGCACTGCTGCCGCTGCTGACCCTGTTGGTGCTCGCCGTCGGCGGGCTGCGCCTGGCCCACGGCGCGCTCAGCACCGGTGACCTGCTGGCCGTCGCCCGCTACGCCGTCCTCGCCGTGGGCCTGGGAGCCCTGACCGGCGCGCTCGCCGCGGTGTCCCGGGGCCGCGCCGCCGCCACCCGCATCACCGCACTGCGGGACCTGCCCGCACCACCGCACCGCGGACTCTCCCTGCCCCCCGGGGGCACCGGGGAACTGCGGTTGCACGGGGTCGGCGTCGTCCGCGACGGCCGGCCGCTGCTGGACGGCGTCGACCTGATCGTGCCCGGTGGCACCACGGTCGCCGTCGTCGGCCCCTCGGGCGCCGGGAAGTCCCTGCTGGCCGCGCTCGCCGGCCGCCTCCTCGACCCCGACACCGGGACGGTCACCCTCGACGGCGTCCCCCTCGACGGAGTCGATCCGCGCGCCCTGCGCAGCGAGGTCGCCTTCGCCTTCGCCCGGCCGGCCCTCCTCGGCCCGACCGTCGCCGCAGCCATCGCCTTCGGCACGGAACCCGAACCCGACGCGCACCGGGTGCACACCGCGGCCCGCGCCGCCGCGGCCGACGGTTTCATCGGCCTCCTCCCGCAGCGCTACGACACGCCCCTCGACCAGGCGCCCCTGTCCGGCGGCGAGCGCCAACGCCTGGGCCTGGCGCGGGCCTTCGCCCGCCGCGGACGGCTCCTGATCCTCGACGACGCCACCTCCAGCCTCGACACCGCCACCGAACGCCTCGTCCAGCGGGCACTGGCCGGCGAGAGCGGACACCGCACCCGGATCGTCGTCGCCCACCGCATCTCCTCGGCCGCCGCGGCGGACCGGGTGCTCTGGTTGGACGGCGGCCGGGTCCGTGCCCACGGCCACCACGCCGAGCTGTGGCGCGACCCCGCCTACCGGGCCGTCTTCCGCCCCGGCACACCGGCCGCGCCGCCCGCCCCCACCACCCCCGCCGCGCCGCCCGCCCGGCACGCCCCGTCGGGGGACGCGCGGTGAGCGGCCGGGGCGCGCTCGCCCGGGTGAGCGCGCAGGCGCGGCCGTTCCTGCGCGCCCGGCTCCCGGCAGTGGCCCGGCTGTCCGCCTGGTCCCTCCTGGAGTTCGCCCAGACCTTCATCGGCGGTTACGCCGTCGCCCGCGCGCTCGACGGCGGATTCCTCGCCGGCACCCCCACCACCGGACTCCTCTGGCTCTCCCTCGCCGCACTGGCCGTGCTGCCCGCGGCCCTCGCCACCCGCGGTGTCTTCCGCGGACTCGCCGACCTGGTGGAACCCCTGCGCGACGGACTCGTCCGCCGCGCCGTCACCCACGGCATCGCCGGGGCGCTCACCGCCCCCGCCACCGCGACCACCACCCGGTCCGTCTCCCGGGTGACCCACCAGAGCGAGATCGCCCGCGACGGCTGGGCCGGACTCGTCCTGTCCCTGCGGTCGTTCGTGTTCACCGCCGTCGGTGCCCTGGCGGGCATGGCGGTCCTGTCGCCCCGACTGCTGCTCGTCGCGGTGCCACCGGTGCTCATCGGATGCGGGTTGTTCCTCGCCACCCTCGCTCCCATGGCCGTGCGGCAGCGCACCTACCTCGACACCGACGAGGCGTTCGCCGCCCACACCGGACGCACCGCCTCGGCCGTGCGGGACATCGCGGCCACCGGAGGCGCCCCGACCGTCCTCGACGGGGCCGGTCGCCTCAGCCACGAACAGAGCCGGGCGGCCCGTTCCCTCGCCCGTTGGGCCGCCGTGCGCATCATCGCGCTCGGGATCTGCGGAGCCCTGCCGCCCCTCCTGCTGCTGCTCACCGCCCCCTGGCTGCTGCGCCACGGGCTCACCACCGGGGGACTGGTCGGCGCGTTCGCCTACCTCACCCAGTCGCTGGCCCCGGCGGTGCACGCCTTGCTCACCGTCCTCGGCACCGCCGGTGGACGCCTCGTCGTGGTGCTCGACCGCTTCACCGCTCCCGATCGGCTACCGCCCTCGCCGGCCCGGCACCCCGCGTACGGCCGCCCGCTGCCCACGGGCGGGGCCACCGCGGAACTGCGGGCCGTCACCTTCGGCTACGGGCCCGCCGCCCGCACCGTCGTCGACCGGCTCGACCTCACGCTGCGCCCGGGCGAGCGGCTGGCCGTCGTGGGCCCGAGCGGCAGCGGCAAGTCCACCCTCGCCGCCCTCCTCGCCGGGGTGCTCACACCCGATCGGGGCGAAGTGCGGTGGCTCGGACGCCCGTTGACGGCACCCGACAGCCCCGAGCCCGGTGCGGTGCGCACCCTGTTGCCGCAGCGCGGGTACGTCTTCACCGGGACGGTCCGCGACAATCTCAGATACCTGTGCCCGGGGGCGGCCGACCGGGACCTCGTCGAGGCCGCGGACCAGCTGGGCGCGACCCGGCTCCTGGACCGACTCGGCGGTCTCGACGCACCCCTCGATCCGGCCCGGCTGTCGGAGGGCGAACGCCAGCTGCTGGCCCTGGTGCGGGCCGGGCTGTCCACCGCCCCGCTGCTCATCCTGGACGAAGCCACCAGCCAACTGGACCCCGCGGCCGAGATCCGGGCCGAGGAGGCGCTCGCCCGTCGTCCCGGCACCCTGGTCGTCATCGCCCACCGGCTCGGCTCCGCCCAGCGGGCCGACCGGGTGCTCGTCCTGGACGGGGGAACGGCGGTGTGCGGGCCGCCGCACGACATGCCGCACCGCTCCGCTTTGTACCGGGACCTGACCGGACACTGGACGCCCGCACCGACGGAGGCGGACGTCGTGCCTCTGACCGGCGGGGCGCCGACCTGCGACCGGGCGGGGTGAGGGCGGTCGGACGGGAGGACCCGCGGCGCACGCCGGCCCGGCCGCCCCCGGCCGACGAGGAACGGGTGGTGGTGCCCGGACCCGGCGCGGTCCCCGACCGGTCACAGCCAGCCGAACTCCCTGGACAGCCTGATGGCGTCGAGCCGGTTCCGTGCCCCGGTCTTGCGGATCGCCGCGGCGAGGTAGTTGCGCACCGTTCCGCTGGCCAGACACAGGGAACGGGCGATGGAGGCCACCGACTCCCCGTCCGCCGCCAGGGCGAGCACCCGCAACTCCCGTGCGGAAAGGGGGACGTCAGTGGCCTGGAGGAGACTGAACGCGAGCGATTCGTCGATGTGTCGACCACCCGCCGCGACCTTGCGCACCACCTCGCAGAGGTGGTCGACCGGACCGCACTTGTCGATGTAGCCGGTGGCGCCCGCCTCGAACGCCCGCCGCAGATCACCGGTGCGGTTGCTCCGGGCGAGGACGGCCAAGGCCATCTCGCTCTGCGTGCGCGGGGTGCGCAACGATTCCACGAGTCTCAGGACGTCCCGGGAATCCGGACAGTCCAGGTCCGTGACCAGTATGTCCAGGGACGCCTCCGCCAGTGCCGAGGGCACTCCGCCCTTGTCCGTGGCGTGTATGTACAGTTCGCTGTCCTCGCTGAGCAGGGAAACCAAGGAGGCGCGCCACAGGGACACCGCGTGCACCAGCAGAACCTTCGTCATGAGCTGCTCCTCAACGCCGTTCCCACCGAACGCCGCGGCCGGGCCCGCCGCGCGCGTGATCCCGATCATCCGCACCCAGCACACCAGGGGCGCGCGCCGGGCATCTCCCGTTTTCGGCGAGTGGCCAGATGACTGGATGCACGAGGGCGCAACGAAAGAGCGTGCCCGACCAGGCCGTGCGCCCCTACGGTCACCGCCTGCCCCGAATGGGCGGGGGTGCGCATACTGCGGCGCTTTTGGCGGGAACTCGATTCCGGCCGGTCACGGATCACCCGAGGTGGCCGGTGCGATCGTCGAACGAACGGTGCCGAGTCAGGGCGAACCACCCTGCGGAGAGTGGCGAATTGACGAAGGTGCGCCCCTGCGGCGGCGATGGTACGGGCTGCTGCCGCCCGGGCCCCGGGACGCGGAACCGCCCCGTGCCGGCCGGGTGGGCGGAACGGGGCGAGCAGCGGGCGACGACCCGGTGGACCCCGGCTTCGTCGGCGGGGTCCCGCGGGTCGGGGGTCGGGGGCGCGCCGCGTCAGTCGGTGGCGGTGAACGCGAGCCGGGCCGCTCGGCGCCAACGATTGGCGGGTATCGCGGGGCGCAGTGCCGCGAGCGCGCCGCAGTACTTGGTGAAGACCGCGGGGCGGATGCCCCGTGCGTGCAGGAACCGGTCGGCCTCGGTCAGCTTGCCCGCGTTCTTCGTCTCCACCAGGACCAGTCCCGGATCGCAGCGCACCGCCGTGCCCGCGCGCACGTCCGTGCAGCGCAACCCGGCGTCACAGGTGACCCGTTCCCCCCGGGAGACCAAGGTGGCCCGCCGGTAGTCCGTCGTGATCGACGGATGGAGTCGCCGCGGAGCCTCGATGCCGTACGCGGAGCGCAGCCGGTCCGCGAGGAAGTCACGGAACGGGGCGTCCAGCGGGGTGGCGCCCTCGCCCAGCGGACGGCGGTGCTTGACGGTCTCGCCGCGTCCGCTCTTGAGTTTGATCTCGAACTGCCGTTCCCCGGAGTCCTGGTAGACGCGCTCACGGATCTTGAAGCGCAGCCGGCGCCCCCGACGGTGGTCCTCGAAACAGCGCAGCTCCGGAGTGTCGTAGTAGACGGAGTGGTACCGGAACCAGCGGCGGCCGTCGATGGTGAGGGCGCGGAACGGTCCCCCGGTCCGGTCCGGTGCGGTGAGGTGGGCGGCCAACTCGGCGAACACCTCGACGGGCACCAGATAGGCGTGGTCGAAGCGGGCGAGGAGTTCGGCACTCGCCAGCACCTCGGGCAGGGAGATGGACGCGGCGGCGAGCACGGGGTCCGCCACGAGGGCCAGTTCGGGGGCGGGTGTGTCGTCGCGGGGGCGCGGGGCCTCCCGGATGGTCACGGCCTCCTCGGCGGGTCCGTACACGCCCAGGGTGTCGGTGTTGTAGCGGCTCGGGCGGAACGTGCCCGCGTTCGGTACGACCTTGTTGCGGGTGACGGCGCAGGGGTCGCCGGCCGCCAGGGTGACCGGGGTGGGCAAGGGGGCCAGGGGCGGGGCCGGCGAACTCACGCGGCCTCCAGGGCGGACTCCGGGGCGGGCGCGGCGGCGATCTTCCCGCGGGGCTCCAGCGGCTCGCGGTAGCGGACGTCCACGACGGTGAGGTCCCGCACGTAGTCCACCTCCATCACGGTCCAGTTCATCGGTTCGCCGAGTCTGCTGACGAGTGCGGCGCGCAGTTCCACGGGCCCGTCGTACACGGCGTCCAGGACGACGACGGTGCGGCGGGAGCGGGCGAACAGTCGGGGGTGGTCGGCCAGGTAGACCACGGCGAGGAGCACTGCGGCGAACGCCGCCGCGTGGGTGAGCCGCAGGTTCGGCAGTCCGCAGATGAGGCCGAGCACCAGGGTGGTGAAGTAGTAGGCGACTTCCTCGTGCTGGATGGCGTCGGACCGCAGTCGGATGATCGAGAGCACGCCGAAGAGCCCGAAACCGAGGGCCATGCCCCCCGATCCGCCGACCTGCGCGAGGGCCGCGACCACGGTGAACAGGGCGACGTTGAGGGCCAGGTACGCGGGCAGCAGATCACGGCGCCGGTGTCTCGGGTAGTACACGGCGAACGTCAACAGGCTGACCGCCGCGAGGTCCACGGCGAGATGAACCGCCAGATGTCGTAAGGACTCCATGGAAACCTTCCAGCAAAGGGAATGTGAGAGGGGTCGGAATGCTGGAACTCTAAGGGAACATCGGGTAAACGAGTCGGCAAGGGAGGTTCTGTCTATGGAAAAGAGGTGGAACTCGAATCGCGATATGCGGACGCCCTGCTATCGACCCGGCGGGTGAGAGGATTCTCATCTACGTGGCGAAATCCGCTACGCTTTTCGGCCGGTTGTCGACAAGTCGCAGGAAATTCCGTCGTGAAAGTGAAGGAGTTCGACTCTGATATCCTGCGAAGATTTCGCGACTCGATCTGGGAATTTCCGGGTGGCCCTCCCGGACCGTCGTGGCGGCGCTCGTATCAGGCCAGCGGCGCCACCACGACGGCCGCCCGGTCAGGAAGCGGTGAACGGCACCGTCCGCCAGGGTCCTTCCGGATGGGCCGTCAACTCGTGGTGCGCGGCCAGCACCGTGGTGTACCAGGAGCCGAACGCCTCCTCGTCGAAGTGCAGGCACCGCCCGAGCACGTAGCCCGCGGAGAACTCCGCCCAGGAGCGGTACATGCTCCGGGCGGCCCGGGCGACCCGTTCCAGGGCCGTGTGCATCTCCGCTTCCGCCGCGTAGCGGGCGCCCCGCCCCCAGCGCGCCATCTGGGAGGCCCGCCCCAGGTCCCAGGCGGCGACGGTGCGTACCGTCCCGTCCGGCGGCAGCAGACCGTCCGCCCGGAACCTGGCCTCGTAGCGGAGTACCGAACCGACCAACGACCGCATGCAGGTCACCAGTTCGGTGAACTCGGAGCCTTCGGTGTCCCTCCCTTCCTGGGCGGCGCCGGACCGTACCGCCCGTTCCACCTCGTCCCGCCACCGGGACGGATCGACCAAGCCGTCCGCGCGGTCGGCATGCAGGGCGGTACGTGCTTCCAGGACGAAGTCCCACACCCAGGGGCTCACCTCCCGGGCCAGCAGCCGTTCCTGCATCGCGAGCCAGTCCTCCCGGCCCCGGACGCCCCAACTGTCGGCGATCCGGTCCACCTCGCCCGAGTACCCCGTACCGCCGTGCCAGTGCGCGGTGTTCCAGGCGTCGCCGTTCTGGAAGCACAGGTGGGCCCCGCACGCGAGTCCGTGCAACAGGTCGCCCGGGCCGGGGCCGCCGGTGCGCAGGGTCACCACGCGGTCCGCCAACGCCGTCGGTTCGAAGAGTTCCTGGTGGAGATCCAGCCAGGTGTCCCGCTCCTCGGAATCGGTGGAGAAGTACTGCTCGCACGGAGTCGCGGCATTGACCGCGAGTACGTCGACATGGTCCGGCAGGTCATAGGCGAGGGCACCCAACGTGGTGTGCTCGTAGACGAGGAACGGATGCGTGCGCGGCAACAGGCCCCCCGTGTACACCTGGGCCACGGTCCGTCCGTCCGGTACTTGGAACGTCAGCAGCGGCAAATCCCCGGTGCCGCATTTCGGTTGCGCCATCGCCGCGTCGAGTCGCACCGGGTAGTACACGCCCTCCAGGGCCAGCGTGCGGAGATACGCGTAGCCGTTGTCCGCCCGGCTCAGTGCGTACAGTCGCTGCTCGACGTCGGTGGGAGCGATCCATCGTCTCCCGTCGGACGGTGGTTCCACGTTCGGGAAGAACTCCTCGTGGATCTCCTCCTCGAATCCCGTGAGTTCGGCGACGCTCGTGGCGCCCGACTCCTCGGGTGCTGCCCCCCTGCTCATGCCCAACCCCTCTTCCCGGGCGCTCCCCGCGCCCCCGCTCCGGTCGCTCACCTGGCCGTTCGTACGCTAGCGGCCCGTCCACGGCGGTTGGCCCGCACGGCCGCCGGACGGCGGGGTCCGGACCGCCGTCGACCCGTCGCCCCGGGGGTGGTCGGCCGTCCGTCCGGCGGCCGGATGCCCCTTGTATACGATCTTCACGACGCGGGCGCGGTGGTCGGCGGGTCGGGCGGGCCGGCCCGGGTGACGTCCGCGCCCCGCCTGACCTTCGACGCCCCCCCACGCACCATCGGAGAGTTCACCCCCATGCAGGTCACCGACCGGAGGTCCGTGCGTGTCACGGTCCGCTGCCTCGTCGCAGCCGTCCCCCTGGCCGCCGTCACCGGCACGTCATCGCCCGCCCTCGCCCACCCGGGGTTCGTGCACGGCACCCCGGGCTCCGGCGCGGTGCTCGCCACCCCTCCGGACCGGGTGACCCTGACCTTCAGCGGCCCCATGAGTCAGGACTACGCCCAACTCGCCGTCTCCACCCGGCACGGCGGTTCGCTCGCCACCAGCGTGCCGCAGGTGTCGGGGGAGCAGGCCACGGTGGAGCTGGAGGGCTTCGCCCCCGCCGGGCACTACCGGGTCGGGTACCGGGTGCTGTCCGCGCAGGGCCACCCCGTTTCCGGCTCGTACACCTTCACCGTGCGCTCCGCCCGTCCCGGGCCCGGTGCGACCACGCCCAGCGGCTCCGCTGCGGTCGCGCGGACCGCGAGACACCACGCACTGGGCGAAGGGGCGTCCCCGGCCCGGTCCGTCCCCCTCCTCGCCGGGGTCGGCGCGGCGTTGGTGACCGTCACGGCGGTGGGTGTCCGCGTGGCCCTGCGGCGACGGTCGGACACCCCGGGCGAGGGGCCCTGACCGCATCCGTGTCCGACAACCGTCGGCCGAGGAGGCTCCGTTGTCCCCGTCCGCCCCACGTGTCACCGTCGGTGCGAACACGGTGACCGCCGGTGGGGCGGCCCGGTCGGGGAGGAGTCTCGATGAGGACACGCAGGTCCGGATGGATCGCGACGGTGGCACTGATCACGTCCGGGGCGACGCTGGCCGTCGGCGCACTGGCTTCGACGGCCCAGGCGGCCGAGTCCCGCCCCGGTGCGACCGCCGGCACCCGGGTCGAGGTGGGCTTCCAGAGCGATCCCACACCGGAGGAGCAGCAACGGCTGCGGGAGATCGCGGGTGCGATCTGGACCCCGCAACTCGCCGCCGGCTGGAACATGAACGCCGAGGTCGCGAACGTGCTTTCGCAGGCGACGGAGCGCATCCTCACCTGTTCCGCCGCGTTCGCCCTGGTGCCCCGGCCTCCGGGGTTCATCCCGGGCCTCGGCTATCTGGTGCAGTACTGGAAGAACCTGAAGGACTACTTCCTGGCGGTGAAGGACAACCGCACGTACCGCGCCTGCGTGGTGTCCACCGCCGCGTACTACCGCTCGATCATCGAGATGGCCTCCGCGGGCATCTGACCCGGGGCCGCGCGACACCCGGTGCCGCGCGGCCCGCTCGCTCCGGCCACTGAAGGGCCACTCGGCTACTTCACGGCCACGATCATCGACTCGGGCCCCGACAGATGGGTCACCCGGCTCTCGGTGAACCCGGTGGCGGCCAGCCACTCCTGGCACTCGGGGCCCGTGTACTCGAAGCCGCCGGGGGTCTCCAGCAGCATCGTCAGGCTCATCAGGAGGCCGTGCACGTTCTCCTTCCGCTCGTCGTCGAGCAGGGACTCGTAGACGATGAGGCTGCCTCCCGCCGGCAGCGCCTCGTACGCCTTCTCCAGCAGGCTCCGGGCCTTGGACCGCGAGAACCCGCTGATGATGTGGCCCAGGATCAGGACGTCGGCGCGGGGGAGCGGCTCGGCGAAGAAGTCGCCGGGCCGAAAGTCCAGCCGCTCGCCGAGCCCCGAGGCGTCGAGGCGGCGCCGGAATCCGGAAGCCACCGCAGGGAGGTCGAAACCGATGCCGTGCAGATGCGGGTGGCGGTGCAGCAGATGGGTGAGCACCGCGCCCTCGGCGCAACCGACGTCCGCCACGGTCCGGTACGGGGACCAGTCGAAGGTCTCCGCCAAGGCGTGCGCGGAACCCATGGACAGGCCGGTCATCGCCTCCTGGAAGACGGCGAGGCGCTCGGGGTCCGCGTAGAGGTGGGCGTACATGCCGTCGTCGTTCTCGGTGCTGCCGTTCTGCGGCTCTCCGCTGCGCAGCGCCGCTTCGAGGTTCCCCCACAGCCCGTACGTCCGGCTGTCGTTCATCTCCAGGAAGCCGCCGGCGTACGCCGGTCTGCCCCGGACGAGGTAGTAGTCGGCGGCCGGGGCGTTGCGGTAGCCGTCCGTACCGCGTTCGAGCGCGCCCAGGGCGACCAGGGTGTCGAAGAAGTCGTGTGCGGAGCGCGGATGCAGGTCCAGCCGGTCCCGCAGTTCGTCGCCGCTCACGGGGCCTTCGGCCAGGGCGGTGAAGAGGCCCACGCGGGCGGCGACGAGCAGCACCTTCGAGGCCATGAATCCGGAGGCGAGTTGCATCAGGTGGTCGATCGGCGGGGCGTCCGCGGGATCGGCGAAGGGGTGGGTCACGGTCGGCTCCTCGTGGCGGTCGTCGTGCGTCAGGCACCGCACGCACAGGCCCTTGCCTACCCCGTCGAGTGAGCAGTCAGGCACGCTCCGTGATGTGCTCTGGTGTGCGTGGGGTCGTTGTGCGCCGCTGGGGCGAGCCGTGGGCGCCGACCGCCGCCCACGCCCCGGCGGGCGCCCCGCGCTCCGGCGCAGCTCAGTCCCGGGGTGCGTGGCACCGCTCTGACCTGCTGTTCGGTGTCGTCAAACAGCAAGTAACGGTTTGACTTTTACCCTGCCTTTACGATTGTGTGCGGGTCTCACCATCAAGACCCCGGGGGTTTCACCATGCGTCGCTCCATCCGTGCCACGGCCGTGTCGGCCGTGACCGTCGCCGGCCTCGTGTTCGGACTCGGCGCCTGCTCCGAGGCCGCGGACGCGGTCAAGGAGAAGAAGGACCAGGCCGTCGACGAGGCCGTCGACAAGGCGATGAACGAGGAGTACGAGGTCACCTACGAGGTCACCGGGAAGAGCGTCGACTCCATCAAGTACGCGTCCGGCGGCGGCACCGCGGGCAACCCGAAGACGACGACGGAGAAGAAGCCGTCCCTCCCCTGGACGAAGACCGTGAAGCTGCGCGGCATCATCCCGCCCTCCGTGCTGCCGCTGGCCCTCGACGCGGGCGGCGACGGCGCCGTGACCTGCAAGATCCTCTACAAGGGCAAGCCGATCGCGGAGGAGTCCGGCAAGGGCGTCGCCAGCGCCGCCGGTTGTGTGGCGATCTCGCCCCTCGTCTGACGACACGCCCCCGCCCCGGGGGCCGGGAGAACCGCCCGCGGCCGGGTACCGGAACGACTCCGGTACCCGGCCGCGTCGTTGTGTCGTCCCTGTGAAATGTCCGGCCGCCCCGTTCACCCGGCACCGGCCCGATGGGATGCTGACCGCCCCTCCGGCACGGTGCCGGCACCGTGCCGGAGGCCCGCGAACACCGTGACGTCAGGGGTGCTGCCGTGTCCGTCGTGCTCGACCAGGAGACCCGCAGGTTGCTGGACGGGAGGAACTTCGCCACCGTCGCGACCCTGAACCCCGACGGCGGGCCGCACACCTCGTTGGTCTGGGTCACCAGGGACCTGGACACGGTGCTGCTCTCCACCACCGCCGGGCGCCGCAAGGCGCGCAACCTCGCCCGCGATCCGCGGATCAGCCTCACCGTCTTCGACCAGGCGGACCCGTACCGAACGGTGGACATCCGGGGAACGGTCGAACTCGTCGAGGACCCGCACAAGGACCTGCCGAGGGAACTCGCCCGGCAGTACCTCGGTACGGACCCGCCGCCGGAGTCGGACGACGTGCTGCGGCTCGTCGTCCGGGTGACCCCGCTGAAGGTCACCTCCTTCTCGGTCTGACCGGCACGCCCGGCCGCCCGCGTTCCCCGTACGGGTGCGACCGCCCGGTTACGTCTCCCGGGCCCTGACCCCCCACCGGGCGTACACCACGGCCCCCACGGCGAAGAGGACGACGGCCGTCACCCAGGCGCCGCCCCGTTCGCCGTGCGACACGGGCCAGTTGACGGCGTCCCAGACGCGTCCGCCGCCCGACCGGTCCAACAGGTGCACCCCGCACAACCAGACCAGCGGGGGCAGCCAGCTCAGCCGGGCACCCAGGAACACCGCGGACAGGGCCGCCACCCCCGCCGTCCCCAGCGTGTTGCGGGCCATCACCGCCGTCCCGTACTCCTGCGCCGGGCCGTGGACGGCGACCGCCAGGAAGAGCGCGGCGACGGCGGACAGCAGGGTGACGTGGGCGAGCCGGCGCGGCCACCAGGGACGCGCCGCGGTCCGGTCCAGCCCGTCCGCGTACACGTGCAGGCTCGTCCCGACGACACTCGCCGCCGCCAGCGGGCCGAACAGCGCCAGGGCCATCCGCACGTCCAGGTGGTGATCCGCCCACCGGACCCCGAGGGTGATCAGGACCAGGGCACCGAGACTTCCGGGGAGCTTCCGGGAGCGGGCGTACAGCCATCCGCCGGCCGGAGCGCCGCGCCGAGGAACGGGCGCCGCGGAGTGAAGGCGTGCGCTCACAGCGGCGGCACCCGCCCCGGCGCGCACGCTGCCCGCGCGGCGAAGTAGCCGGCCAGCCAGGTGCGTCGATCGGCCGGCGCCATGGCGTCGAGTCGCGTCACCGCCGCCTCGCGCGCATCGAGCGCGGCCAACTCCTCCGGCGCGCCCGCCGACCAGCCGCGCTGACGCTCCGTCTCCCGGGCCCGCGCCGGGTTCGGCAGGAGCCACAGCGCCACCGTCGAGCCCGCCGTCGCCAACCGGTCCTGACGACCGGCCCGGCACGACGCCGGGTCACCGGTCAGTTCGTAGGTGACCGTGGTCAGGTATCCCTCGGGGTCCGACAGCCGCCCGCGCACCACAGTGTTGCCCGACTCCAGACGCGGCAGCACCGCGTCGTCGGAGCGTCCCCCGCCCCGGACGTCCCACAGCCGGGGCACTCCGACGACGCCGCGCAACCGCCCGTCGAGCGGCGCGAGGGCCTGCTCCACCTCCGGCAGCACCTGCGCGTACAGGCGGTTGGTGCAGATCCGGGGCACCGTCGCGGTGGCGCACACCGCCTGCCGGGACAACGGATCGGGCTGCCACACCCGGTCACCGGTCCGCACCAGCGGCACCGCGGCCACCACCACGGCGACGAGCGGCACCAGCGCCAGGTACCGGCGCCGGGCGCCGCGGGCCAGTACGGCGGTCAGCACGAGGCCGCCCCAGCACACGGTCACCACCCACGGCTGCCACCCCACGGCGACGGAGTCCGCCGGCAGTTGACTCCCGCCCAGCGGCGCCAGATGACGCGCCCCGGACGGCACGGACGAGACGAACAGCACCAGCACGCCGAAGAGCGGGGGAGCCAGTCGGTGCGGCAACAGCGCTCCGCAGACGTGGCCGAGCACCGACACCGACACCAGGAACACCGCGTCCGTGAGGGCCGGGCCGAGCTGCGGTGCGCCGTCCCCCGCGTACGGAAGGGTCGCCAACAGGCACCCCAGCGCAGCGACCAGGTAGCCGACGGCCGCCCAGAGCGCACCGGGCAGCGCCGCGAGGGCCAGTTGGGGCAAGGGCCCCCGGGCAGCCCCGGCCCGCAGTTCGACGGTGCGCCTGCGGTGCTCCCGGGCGCCCTGGAAGCAGCCCGCGGCCCCCGCCAACGGGGCGGCGAATATGGCCGCCGCATGCCGCAGCACCACCTGGGTCTCCCACCAACTGCCCTGCCACGAAGAGGAGGTGAGCAGCAGGGCGAGACCGGTCGCCGAGGCGACCGTGAGCCCCGTCCACGGGGCGATCCCGCGCAGCGACTCGACCCGCAGCGGATGGACGTGCCGGGGCGCCCGGCGCCCGGCGGGAGGTCCCGCAGCCGGTCGGGAACGGGTGTCGACGGCGCTCACCGGCGTCCCCCGATCCGCCCTCGGAGCCGCCCGCGCTCCGACGCTTCGCCGTGCTTCGCCACCCCGGTCGCCGACCGTTCCCGGTGGCGCCGCAGTGCCGCGGTGTACCCGCGTTCCCACGGGCTGGCCCCGCCGGGTTCCGCGCGCCCGGACCCCCGCGCCCCGTCGCCCGTCACCTCGGACGTACCCAGCGCGGCCAGGCCCTGTGTCGTTCCGCGGTGCGCCACCCGGCCGGACTCGATCAGCGTCACCTCGGTGCACGCCGCCGCCACGTCCTCGACCAGGTGCGTCGACACGATCACCGTGGCCGACCGGCCCACCTCCATGAGCAATGCGCGGAAGTCCACGCGCTGTTCGGGGTCCAGGCCGGCCGTCGGTTCGTCGAGCAGCACCAGCGGGGGATCGTTCACGATGGCCTGCGCGATGCCGACCCGACGGACCATGCCGCCCGACAGCGTCCGCACCTTGTCGTCGATGCGGTCGCCCAGCCCGACCCGGTCCACCGCGTCCTCCACCGCCCCCGCGACCGTGCGCCGCGGCATCTCCTTCAGCCACGCCACATAGGTGACGAACTCACGGACGGTGAACCCGGGGTAGTAGCCGAACTCCTGCGGTAGGTACCCCAGTCGGCGCCGCACCCAGGTGCGTCCCGCGGAGTCCGACACCTCACGGCCCAGCAGCTCGACCCGGCCGGTGGAGGCCGCGGCGACGGTCGCCAGCACCCGGATGAGGGACGTCTTGCCCGCTCCGTTGGGGCCCAGCAAGCCGTGCACTCCGGTACCGAATTCCAGGTCCACACCGTCGAGTGCCACCGTGCGGCGGTGCCGCACGGTCAGCCCGGTGGTCACGACCGAACGGGTCGCCGACCCGTCCTGCGCCTCGCTTTGAAGGGTGGCGTTCATGTGCGCTCCAGATGGTCGAAGGACGAGCGGCGTACGGCGACCAGAGCTGCGCACAGCAGCGCCGCCACCGCCCAACCGGCTTGCTGCGCGGGATCCGTGGCGTACCGCGACAAGGACAGGGACAGTCGATCGGTGACGCCGTCGGAGCGGTACGACAGCGACGGCAGGAAGGCCGCCGCCAGCCAGGCGCCGCCCAGCACCGCCGCGGCCGGACGGCAGCCGGTGAACGAGCCGAGCGCGAGGGTCGCCGTCGTCAGGGCCAGCGCGGGCAGCAACCAGGTCGCCGCCCCCGGGACCCCGGGGGCGGACGGCAGCAGCGCCCCCACGGCGGTCAACAGCGGCACGCTCACCACGAGCACCGCGACGGTCCGGGTCAGCAACAGCCGCAGTCCCCCCGAACCGGTCGCCACGGTGATCTCGTGGAGCGGATCGCTGCGCGGGCCGTAGGACAGGGCGACCCCGATCACCGGCAACGCGGGCGCCAGGACCAACAGCAGCGGACGGGCCTGTGTCGCGAGTCCGGCGCCGTGCGCGAGCACCAGCGCCGCCACCGCGACCAGGACGACCCCCACGAGCCACGAACCGCGCACCGCGGGCCCCGCCGCCCACAGGATCCGGGTCGTGGCCCGTGCCCCGCGCAGCGGCTGCGGCAGCCGCTGCGGTGCCCGGCCCGCTTCCGCGTCGTGCACCTCGGTCCGGGTGCCCGCCTCGGCGAGTGCCGTCGAGAGGAGCTCCGCACGGACGTCGGCGAGCAGGGCCGCCGCGGAGCCTTCCCGTGCCGCCGCCGAAACCCGCGCCGCGCACCCCGGGCACCCTTCCACGTGCTTCTCCACGGACCACGCCTCGGCGTCCAGGACGCCGCCGTCGACGTACCGGGCGGCGAGCGCGCCGCTCACGTGCCAGGTGCCGCCGTGGTCCGACCGCTGCCCGTGTTGTTCCTGTCCGCCGTTCATGCGGTGCCTCCGATCGGTCGGGACTGCGGGGCGCACTCGGCCAGTGCGGCGCGCAGCGCGCGGCGGGCCCGGGACGCCCGGGTCTTGACGGTCCCTTCGGGGATGCCGAGCAGCCGGGCGGTCTCGCGCACCGTCAGCCCGTCGACCACGGTGGCGCGCAGCACCTCGCGCAGTTCGGGGGAGATGCGCTCCAACGCCGCGCCGACGTCGCCGTACTCCAGCCCCGCCAACACCCGTTCCTCGGCGGACGGTGCGCGGTCGGCGCGGGGCGCGGGGTGCGGCTCGACCCGTTCACGACGCGACTGTGCCCGCTGCGCGTCCACCAGTCGCCGCGCGGCGATCACCCACAGCCATCCGCCCGCCTCGCCCCCGCGGTGGGAGCGCGCCGAGCGCCACACCGTGACGAAGGTGTCCTGGAGCACCTCCCGCACGGTCTCCGCATCGGCACAGCGGCGGCTCAGTCGGGTGTGGAGCCAGCCCGCGTGCCGGTCGTACAGCATGCCGAGGGCGTCGGCGTCCCCACGGGCGACGGCCCGCAGCAACTCCGTGTCGTCCTCGGTTCCGGCCCCATCGGGGCGCATCGACCTCATGCCCTCCCTATCGCTCGCGGCGCCCCCTTCGGTTCACCCGCCCGCCGACGCCGGCACCCGGGGTGTCCGCGGGCCCGCGTCCCCGCACGTCACCGGCCCGGAGAGGGACCACCGACCGGTGGTTATGCTGCGGCACATGGACATCGTGATACCGCTCTTCGACAACTTCGAGCCGCTCGACGCGATCGGGCCGTACGAGATCCTCGGTTACGTACCCGGAGCCATCGTGCGGTTCGTCACGAAGGAACCCGGTTTGGTGCAGGACGTGTTGGGCTCCCTGCCGGTGCACGTCCCGACCGGTTACGCCGAGGTGGAGCGGTGCGACGTCCTGCTGGTCCCGGGCGGGGGCAGCTTCCTGACCATGGTGGACGACACCGCGTTCCTGGACTGGGTGCGCCGGGTCCACGCCGGCACCCGCTTCACCACCTCGGTCTGCACCGGCTCCCTGGTGCTCGGCGCGGCCGGCCTGTTGGAGGGCCTGACCGCCACCACCCACTGGGACGCGGTCGCGGATCTGGAAGCGTACGGCGCCCGTTACACCGCCGAGCGGGTGGTCCGGCAGGACAGGGTGATCACCTCGGCCGGGGTCTCCTCCGGCATCGACATGGCCGTCCAGCTGGCCGCCCTGCTCACCGACGAGCTGACCGCACAGGCGATCCAGCTGTACACGGAGTACGACCCGCAACCCCCCTTCGACACCGGCTCGGTGGCCAAGGCCCCGGCGGCGGTGCTCGAACGGGCCCGCACCCTGGGCTAGCCCGTGGGTGGTGGTGCGCTTCAGCCGGCGAGCGCGGCGGTGATCTGACGGGTGGTCTGCGCCGCCACCCGGGGGTCGTGTGCGGCGTACGCGGTGTGGGCGTTCAGTCCGGTGGCCAGGGCCCAGCCGCGGCCCCGCGTCCAGGTCGCATCGTCGACCCCGAGTTCCGTGCGGAACACGGCTCGGCTCCGCGCGGACAGCAGGGTGAAGGCGACCATCAGGTCACAGGCCGGGTCGCCGACCCCCAGCCCGCCGAAGTCGATCACGGCGCTGAGGCGTCCCGCCGAGGTCAGCAGGTTTCCGGTGTGGAAGTCGCCGTGGAACCAGACCGGCGGACGGTCCCAGCCGGGTGCCGCCAGCGCCGCGTCCCACAGCGCGGTCATCGCCGTCCGGGCCGTCCGGTCGAAGGATGCGGACACCGCGGCGATCGCGGCGCGGGTCGCCCGGTCGCGGTCCGTCAGGGACCAGCCGGGAAGGTCGGGGTGCCCCGCCTCGGCCGGCACCCGGTGCAGCGCCTTCAGGAACCGGGCCAACTCGGCGGCCGCCCCGGTCGAGTCCCCGAGCGCGGTCACCGTGGCCACCTCGCCGTCCAGCCAGCGCGTCACCGACCAGGGCCACGGATAGCCGAGGCCGGGCGTGCCGAGCGCGACCGGCACGGGTACCGCCAGCGGAAGTCGTGGAGCGAGCCGGGGCAGCCACACGGACTCCTTGGCCCCCTGGCCGACGGCGTCCTGGTGCCGGGGCAGACGTACGGTCAAGGCGTCGCCCAGTCGATGGATGACATGGTCCGAACCGGCGGGTTCGTACGGGACGAGCGGTAGTCCGGCCCACTGCGGGAACTGCGTGTCGACCAACTGCTCGACCAGCGCGGTGGTGATCAGCGGGCGGGTGTCCGGGTCGGCGCCGAGGCCCAAGGACTGCTCCTGTCGCGGGCCCACTCCAGGCGGTGGGCGATGCCTTCATGGCACCACCTCGCAGGTGCGCCCGTCGAGCGCATTTCCCGGAGCCGCCCGGTCGAACGCTGTGCCGCCCGGCCGAACGCCGCGCCGTCAGGCCGTTTCAGGGACGGCGTCGGCCGTCGATGGCCAGGGGGTGAGCGTCGTGGAGCCGCACATCAGGGCCGCCACGTCGTGCCACCGTGCGATGGGCCCGGCCCGGGCCCCGGCCGCGGAAGCCCTCCGCGTACGACTCGCACGCACCGCACGGCGGGTGCTCGACGAAGGACGCCGAGCTCGACGTTCGCGCCCTGCGAAGTGCGCGGAGCGTACAACCATCAGCGGGTCCCGTTGGTCTCCCCAGTGATCACATGGTGATCACGTACACGAGGAGATCGTCATCAGCACCGTCCGCAAGACCCTCGCCGCCACCGCCGTCGTCCCCCTCGTTCTCGTCGGGTCCGCAGCCTGCGGCACCATGGAGAACCTGTCGGCAGGTCAGAAGCTCGACCGCGCCTTCGACCGGCTCGGCAAGGAACACTCGCTGTCCTTCGAGCTCGACCTCGACACCGACGTCGCCACGCTCAAGGGCCTCGACGCCGCCGAGACCGCGCCGGAGGACCGGATACCCGACGAGATCGCCGAGCTGATCAGCGGCGGGCGGATCTCCGTTTCGGTGGAGTCGAAGAAGCCGCTTGCCGAGTCCGGCGAGAAGGACCTCAAGGGCTTCGCCATGGAGGTCAGCGGTCCCGACAGCACCCTGCTGGAGTACCGCATGATCGGCGACTACGTGTACGGCCGCGCCGATTTCGAGCAGTTCGGCCAGCTGACGGGCTCCGCGATGCCGTCCGTGGAACTGCTGTCCCCCGGCGCTGAGCTGCCCAAGGGTGCCGAGGACCTGGAGAAGTTCCTGGGCGGGGACTGGGTCAAGGTCTCCACCAAGGAGTTCAAGGAGGCCGGCCTCTTCGCCGGCGGGCCCGACACCGGCGGTGCCCCCGACTCCGGCCGCCCCAGCGACCTGCCCACCTTCGACGCCTCGACCCAGAAGAAGCTGCTCAAGGCCGTGGGCGACGTCATCTCCAACGAGGTGGGCTTCACCACGGCGGACGGCAAGGACGGTGCCGAGCGCATCACCGCCACGGCCTCCCTGCGCACCCTCGCCACCTCGCTGATCGACGAGATCCGCCCGTTGGCGAAGGAGTTCCCGGCGGGCTTCGAACTGCCGACGGCCAAGGAACTCAAGGAACTGCCCCGGAAGAAGGGTTCCGCCGACTTCACCCTGAAGAACGGCGACCTGACCGAGGTGTCCTTCGACCTCACCCAGCTCGACAAGAAGCTCAAGGGCGAGAAGCTCGGACTGGTGCTGCGCCTCGGCGAGGGCGAAATGCCGACGGCCCCGTCCGGCGCCACCGAGCTGGACCTGGCCGAACTGCAGAAGGCCATGATGCCGGACTTCGAGGCCGACACGCTTCCGCTGGACGCCTGACCGCGCACGGCCGAGCCCGCCCCCGGTGACCCGCCCGGTGCCCGCGGTCACCGGGCGGGCTCGCGGCCGACGCCGCTCGTCCTGCCGGGACAGGGCCGTCCGCGGGTCGCTCACCGTCGTGCCCCCCGGTCGAGCCCCTGCGCGCCCCCGCCGGACCGGGCGAGCCTCCGGCAGCGGGGACCGGGGCCGCGCGATCGTGTCCTGCGGGCCGGGAAGCCCGGTCCCCCCACTCTCCGCAGGAGGCACCACCATGCGTCGAATCGCGCGCCTCGCCGTCGCTGCCGCGCTGACCTCGGGGTTGGCCGCAGTGCCGGCCCCCGCGTCCGCCGCACCGACGGCCCTCAGCCACTTCACCGGCTCCCACTGCCCCTCGAAGAGCCTCTGCCTCTACCGCGACCACGACTTCAGCGGCGGTGGCGTCGCCATCCGGGCCGGGGACCACATCGGATTCCTCGGGGAGCACGGCGTCAACGACCGGATGTCCTCCTGGTCCAACGACAGCGGAGCCACCTGCACCTGGTGGTCGGACGCGCACCAGCGCGGCGCGCCGCACCTCATGTACCACGGCTACCGCGTCAACGTCCGCACCGCCGAGAACGACACCGCGTCCTCCGTGCACTGCTGACGGGGGCGGGTTGCGCGGGGCGTCAACGGTCCTGCCGCCGACGTCCCGCGCCCGTCCGGTCGTACCCGTCCGTCGGGACGACAGCCGTTCAGTGCTCGGTGAGCATGCCGGAGCGGAGCTCCTTGAGGGTGCGCGAGAGCAGCCGGGAGACGTGCATCTGCGAGATGCCGAGCCGGTCCCCGATGGCGGCCTGCGTCATCTCGCAGCCGAAGCGCATTTCAAGGATCAGACGGTCCCGCTCCCCGAGCTGCTCCAGGAGCGGAGCGAGTGCCCGGAGGTCCTCCACCAGCTCCATCGCCGGATCGGTGTCCCCGAGGACATCGGCGTAGGAGCGGGTCTCCTTGCCGCCCCCGGGGCCGTCCTCCGTCTCGGTCCGCGGCGTGTCGAGGGAGCTGGCCGTGTAGCCGTTCGCGGCCACCAACCCCTCGACGACCTCCTCCTCGTCGAGGTCGAGCGCACCCGCCAGTTCCTGCACCGTCGGTTCCCGGTCGAGCACGCCGGCGAGTTCGTCCCTGGCCCGGGCGATCTCCGTGCGCCGTTCCTGGAGCCGGCGCGGGACGTGGACGGCCCAACTGGTGTCCCGGAAGAACCGCTTGATCTCCCCGACGATGTAGGGGATCGCGAACGAGGTGAACTCCACCTCACGGCTCAGGTCGAAACGGTCGATCGCCTTGATCAGGCCGATCATGCCGACCTGGACGATGTCCTCCATCTCCCCGCCGCCCCGGTTGCGGAAGCGGCCCGCCGCGTAGCGGACCAGGGAGAGGTTCATCTCGATGAGGGTGTTGCGTGCGTACTGGTACTCGTGGGTCCCCTCCTCCAGGATCGCGAGCCGGTCGAAGAAGACCCTCGACAACTGCTTCGCGTCCCGCGGCGCCACCCGGGCCGGGTCGGGGACGTACGGCAACTCCTGCGTCTGCTCCGGAGCCGTCCCGTCCGTGGCGGCGGACCGGTCGGTGGCACGGTACGCGGTCGGGGTGCTGCTCGGCATCTTGTGGATCCCTTCGCGGAAGTCGGCGGGCCGGACGTGAGGCTGCGCCTGCCCCCGTGCCCCGATCGCACACCTCGGTATGGCACGGTTCACAGCACCGGCACCCCGGTCCGCCTTCAGGACGGGACGTCAGCGGGGTCCGCGTCGGGCCGCTGGAACCGGAAGTACCGTTCGTACAGGCGCTGGTACGCCCCACCGTCCGCCAGTAGCGTCGCGTGGTCACCTTCCTCGACGATCCGGCCGTCCTCGACGACGGCGATCCGATCGGCCTTGCGGACCGTGGGGAGCCGGTGCGCGACGACGAGGGTGGTGCGGTCCGCCGCGAGTGCGTCCAGCCCCTCCTGGACGAGAGCCCCGGTCAGCGGGTCGATGCTCGCCGTGGCCTCGTCGAGGATCAGCACCGGCGCGTCCTGGAGGAAGACCCTGGCCAGCCCCACGAGTTGGCGTTGACCGGCCGACAGGTTCCGCCCGCCCTCGTCGACGAACGTGTCCAGCCCTGCGGGCAGTTGGGCCAGCCAGTCACCGCCGGCCACCGCCCGGGCCGCCGCCTCGACCGCGTCCCGTCCGGCCCCGGGCCGCCCCCGGGCGATGTTGTCCGCGACGCTCCCCGTGAACAGGAACGGGGTCTGGGTGACCACACCGAGGTGACGCCGGTACTCCACCGGATCGAACCCGCGCACGTCCCGGCCGTCGACGGTGACGCTGCCCCGCTGGAACTCGTAGGCGCGGGTGACCACCCGGACCAGACTGGACTTCCCGGCCCCCGAGTGGCCGACCAGGGCCACCGTCTCCCCGGCCCGTACGGTGAGGTCGACCCCCTTGAGGACGGGACGCGTGCGGTCGTACCCGAAGTGGACGTCACGCAGCACGATCTCCCCCCGCAGCCGGGGCACGGGCGCGCCACCGGTCCGGTGCACCGTCGGGTTCCGGTCCAGGAGGGCGAACACCCGCTCGCCCGCGGCCAACCCCTGCTGGAGCTGACTCCAACTGGCCGCGATGCCGGTGAGCGGTGCCCAGAACAGTGCCAGGGCCTCCAGGAACAGCACCCACTCACCGACCGTCACCCCGCCCCGGCCCACCAGGTGGCCCCCCACCAGCACCACGGCGACCGTGCCCAGCCCGGTGAGGGAGATGAGCAGGGGGAACACCCCGCTGAACAGCCGGTTCAGCCGTACGCTCGCACGGAACCACCGTGCGTCCACCGCGCGCAGCCCGGCTTCGGCAGCCCGCTGCTGCCGGTAGTTCCGTGCCACGGTGACCCCCCGCAGGGTCTCCTGCACGAAGCCCTGGACGTCGGCCAGGGCCTGCTGCTGGCGGCGGGAGGCGTCACGGGCGGCACGCCGGAAGATCAGGCTCACCACCACGATCAGCGCGGCCACCGCGGTCGTCACCAGGGCGAGCGGCACTTGGATGACGAACAGCGCGCCCATCAGCAGCAGGACCGTCAACACCTGCCCGAGGGACCCGAGGACCAGGGTGGTGAGCTGCGCGAACGCCTGGGTGTCGTTGACGACCCGGCTGACCACCGCACCCGTGGGACGGGCGTCGTGGAAGGCCATGCCCTGGCGCAGTGCCGCGGCGAACGCGTGCTCCCGCAGCCGCAGCACCACCGCGCCGACCACGACCGCGGTCCGGCGTTCCTGGAGGAACGTGCACAGCCAGGACACACCACCCGCGCCGACCAGCGCTCCCACCAGCAGGCCGACGGCCCCGTTGCCGCCGTCCGTCCAGGCCGCGTCCACGGCCCGAGCCAACAGGACGGGCAGGGCGCTCCCGGTGACCGCGGCGGCGACCACGGCGAACGTCACGAACACCACCGCGGAGCCCTGCCCGCGGAAGTACGGAGCGGTGCGGCGCACCAGTTCCCGATCTCCGTAGCGCCGGCCGTCGTCGCCGGTGCGCCGACCGCCCGGAGCGTCGGAACGTTCCCGGCCGGCGCGGGTCTCCTCGGGCGCGTCGATGCCGTCCAGCAGATGTGCCATCAGGGGGCCTCCTCCGTGGTGCGGGCGGGGAGCGGGTCGCTCGGCGCCGGGACGTCGGGGTCGTGCGGTGCCCGCGGGTCGTGCGGGGTGCGCGACCAACTCGGTTCCTCGCGGTACGGCGCGAAGATCCGCCGGTAGTAAGGGCACTCCCGGATCAACCGGTCATGGGTGCCCTGGCTGACGATCCGGCCCGCGTCCAGCACGAGGACGTGATCGGCCGCCCGGATCTGGGACAGCCTGGGGGTGACCAGGACGGTGGTGCGCCCCGCCGAGGCCTGGTGCAGTGCTCGCTGGAGTTCGTGTGCGGTGGTGCTGTCGACGGCGCTCGTCGCGTCGTCCACCGCGAGGACCCGCGGATCGGTCAGCAGGGCGCGGGCCAGGGCGAGGCGTTGGCGTTGCCCTCCGGACAGCGTGCCCCCGCGCTCCCCGAGGACGGTGTCGTAACCGTTCTCGGTGGCCGTGACGAAGTCATGGGCGCGGGCCGCCCGCGCGGCCGACTCCAGTCGGTCCCGGTCGACCTCGCCCTCCACCCCGATGCCGATGTTCTCGGCGATGCTGCGGGAGAAGAGCACCACGTCCTGTTCGACGACGGCGACCTGGGCGCGCAGTGAGGTCGTGTCCCAGTCGGCGGTGCTCACCCCGTCGACCAGCACCCGCCCGGAGTCGGGTACGTAGGTGCGGTTCAGCAGGTTCAGCAGGGTGGACTTGCCGCTGCCCGTGGCGCCGACGACGGCCACGGTCGTGCCGGGCGGCACGCGGAAGGACACCCGGCGCAGTACCGGCCGGGCGGGGTCGTAGCCGAAGCTGACGTCCTCCAGGGCGAGTGCGCCGATGACCGGTGCGCTGTGTGCACCACCCCGTTCGTCGTGGTCGCCGGGGTCGTTGACGACCTCCAGGATGCGCCTGGCCCCCGCGGCGCCCAGGTGGAGGAGCCCCAGACTGAAGGAGGCGAGTTGGCTCGGGTCCCGCAGGGTGCCCATCAGCCCCAGTACGGCGACGAGTTCACCGAGGCTGAGGGTGCCCGCGCGCAGCAGCGTCACGGAGTGCAGCAGGGCGCCCGCGGTGGCGAGGGTCAGCAGCAGCGGCGGCAGGGACAGCGCTTGGACGCGTGCCTGGCGGACCGTGGCCCTGCGGTGGTGCGCGGCCAGTTCGGCGAACCGGGCCCGTTCCCGGTCGGCGCCGCCGGTCGACTCGACCACTTCGATCCCGGCGAAGCTCTCGGTGGCCTGCGCGGTCAGCGCACCGAAGGACTCACGGGCCGCATCAGAAACGGGCCCCAGCCGCCGCCCGTGGGCGACCACAAAGAGGGCGAACAGGGCGACGAACGCGACGGGGGACCACAGCAGACGCGGGTCGATCAGGCCGATGAAGACGATCGGCAGGAGGACGTTCAGTGCCAGGTCGACGGCGAGGTCCCCGCCGGGCGACACCATCAGGTTCAGCGACTCGGCGTCCGCGGTGGCCCGCGCCGACAGGTCGCCGACCCGCCGCCGGTTGAAGTAGCCCTGCCCCTTGCGGAGCAGACTGCCGAAGACCTGGGCGCGCGCGGCACGTTCGAGGCCGCTGGCGAAGGACTCCAGTGCGTAGGTGGATGCGATGCCCGCGACGCCCCGCACGACCACGAGGGCCAGGAGCACCCAGACGACGGTGGTCAGGTCGTCACCGGCTCCGGTGCCCGCCCGGTCGGGCGCCACCACTGCGTCGAAGGCCAGACCGGTCGTGACGGGGATCGCTGCGGTGAGGGACTGCCAGAGCAGACTGCCCGTGAGGTGGACGGCGATGAACCCGCGGAAGGGCCGTGCGCGGGCGAGGAGCCAGCGGCCCACTCCGTCCCGGCGGCCGGGAGGGGCGCCGGCCGGGGCGGGGCCGACGCGGTGCGGGGAGGTTAATGACGGAGTCGGGAAAGCGTTTTCGTCGGTCGTGGTGCATCGATCATCGGTCATGGTCCATCGATTTCCTTTCGCCCGTGCCATCGAAATTCCCGACAGCACGAAAAAGGGTTCGGGAAAGTGAGTCGAGTCGACCCGGATGAATTCGGGTCGGTGCGTGGCATGCCTGGGTGGGCGCCGGCGCTCATGTCGGCGAGCGGGCGCGGCCCGCGCCAAAAGGCGGCCTGACCAGCGAATGTGTGGCCTCGGCGGTATGGGGGCGAGCCGGTGCGAAGGGGTCTGGGTGGTCTCCTGGGCCAAGGGTCGGGGTGCCGAAATGCTCCGCGGATTCGACGGGCGGCCGGGTCGTCGCCCTAGGGAAAGTACTTGTTTTCAGCGAAAAACAAAAGCCGGACCTCATGGTGAATCCGGAGGTGAATTCAATCAGTGCCGTGAGCGGTCGGCCGAGCCCACCGATCGGCCGAGCCGGCAGAGCGACGCGGGCCCGCCACACGGCCCCGGGCCCGCCGGACGGGTGGGCGCGATCCGGCCGGGCCGGTCCCGGCGCACGCCACCTCACCCATACGCCGTCTCACCCGAACGGCTCCTCGCCCTTTGACGCGCCCCGTACCCGGCCGGATCGTGGCGAGTGCCCCCTGCGTGGGCGGAAGGGCTGGTCGGCAATGGCGGACAAGCGGGCCGAACGCATCGCGCGACTCATCGCACCCCTCCGGGTGCCGCCGGGCACCGAGGTGGACCTGGCCAGGGACTACGACCCCCGCTACAAGGCCCACCTCAAGAAGCGGGAGGGAAGGGAACTGCTGGCAGTCGGGGTGGAACTCCTGGCCGAGTACCAGGCGCGGTTGGCGGCCCAGGACACGTACGGCGTCCTGTTCTGCCTCCAGGCGCTGGACGCCGGCGGCAAGGACGGCACCATCCGCCATGTGATGAGCGGGATCAACCCGCAGGGCGTCCACGTCAGCAGCTTCAAAGTGCCCTCCGCCGAGGAACTGGACCACGACTACCTGTGGCGGTACGCGCGGCGACTGCCCGCCCGCGGGGACATCGCGGTGTTCAACCGCTCGCACTACGAGGAGGTCCTCGTCGTCCGGGTGCACCCCGACGTCCTGGACCGGCAGCAGCTGCCGCCGAAGGCGCGCGGCAAGGGCATCTGGAAGCGGCGCTACCGCGAGATCAACGACTGGGAGCGCCACCTCACCGACAACGGGATCGCCGTGGTGAAGATCTTCCTCAACCTGTCCCGGGAGGAGCAGCGCACCCGCTTCCTCAAACGCATCGACCTGCCGGAGAAGAACTGGAAGTTCTCCGCGGCCGACGTCCGCGAACGCCGGTACTGGGACGACTACCAGCGGGCGTTCTCGGAGATGCTGTCGGCCACCAGCACCAAGCGGGCGCCCTGGTACGTGGTCCCCGCGGACCGCAAGTGGTTCGCACGGATCTGCGCATCGGCGGTGCTCGTGCACACCCTGATGGAGATCGACCCGCAGTACCCCGTGATCGGTGAGCGGGCCCGTGAGGACCTGCGCACCGCCCGCCGCGAGCTGGAGGAGCAGGCGCCCGAGGGGGCCCCGGCGGACCCGTACGCCGCCGGACGCGACCGGCGCGCCCGGACGAAGGAGTGACGATGGCCGCACAGCCGGAACCCGTCGGCCCGCACCCCGTCACCGCGTCGGGCTGGTACGCGCGCTCCCCGCAGGAGGTGGTCGCGGCGTTCGACGTGGACCCCGCGGTCGGGCTCACCGCCGACCGGGCCGCCGGACTCCTGGCGGCGAACGGGCCCAACGCCCTGCCGGAGGAACATCCGCCGCCGGCCTGGCGACGGTTCCTCGACCAGTACCGCAGCTACATGCAGATCATCCTGGTGGTGGCCGCGGCGGTGTCCTTCGCGATCGCCCAGTGGAGCACCGCGATCCTGCTGGTGCTGCTGACCCTGCTCAACGCGGTCGTCGGCCTGCGGCAGGAGGGCAAGGCGGAGAGCGCGATGAACGCGCTCAAGTCGATGATGAAGGCGACCGCCCGGGTGCGGCGCGACGCCGCCGAATCGGAGATCCCCGCCGAACAGCTCGTCGGCGGGGACATCGTGCTCATCGCCGCGGGTGACCAGGTTCCGGCCGACGGACGGATCCTCACGGCGAACTCGCTCCAGATCGACGAGTCCGCCCTCACCGGGGAAAGCGTGCCCGCGACCAAGGACGCCGGCACCCTGCCCGCCGGCAGCCCGGGGCCGGGCGAACAGTCCAACATGGCCTTCATGAACACCCCCGTCACCCACGGCAGCGGCGTTCTGGTCATCACCGGCACCGGCGCGGACACCGAACTCGGCAAGATCTCCGGGATGCTCTCCGCCACCCGGACGGAGGACTCGCCGCTCACCCGGCAGCTGAACAACCTGACCCTGTGGATCGCCGCGGCAGCCGGCCTCACCATGATCGTGATGTTCGCCCTCGGACGCACCCGGGGGCAGGCGTGGGACACGCTGTTCGTCAGCGCGGTCTCCCTCGCCATCGCGGCCATCCCCGAGGCCCTGCCCACGGTGACCCAGGTGATCCTCTCCGTCGGCGGCCTCAACCTGGCCCGACGGCACGCCATCGTCAAGGAACTGCCCTCGGTCGAGACCCTGGGATTCACCTCGGCGATCAACTCCGACAAGACCGGCACCCTGACCATGAACCAGATGACCGCCGTGGAGGTGGTCACCGCGACCGACCGGTACACCGTGTCGGGCACCGGCTACGGACTGGAGGGCAAGGTCCACCACGCCGTCGGTTCCAGTGCGACCATCGACGACGCGATCCTCCCGTTCCTGATCGCGAGCGACGCGCAACTCGTCGACGGCACGGTGGTGGGCGACCCCACTGAGGGCGCCCTGCTCGTCCTGGGACACAAGGCCGGGCTCGCGATCGACGACACCCGCGCCCGGTTCCCCCGACTGGCGACCCTGCCGTTCGATCCGGACTACAAACTGATGGCCACCTTCAACTCGGCGGTCGACGACACCGGCCGCCCGGTGGTGCGCTGCTTCGTCAAGGGCGCCGCGCCGGCCGTGACCGCGCGGGCGGCCAGCGCGATGGTCACCGGCGGACCGGACGTGCCGTGGGACGCGGGGCTCGACCGGCGCGCCCAGGAGGAGACCCGTCGCATGGGGGACGAGGGCCACCGGGTGATGGCCGCCGCCACCCGCGACCTCGACCCCGCCGCCTTCGACCCCGGCGGCGACCTCCTGGACCACGTCACCGACCTGCGGATGACGGCCCTGGTCGGCATGGTCGACCCGCCGCGCGCCGAATCCAGGGCGGCGGTCGCCAGCGCCCAGGACGCCCACGTCCGGGTCCGCATGGTCACCGGTGACGACGTCACCACGGGCGCCGCGATCGCCCGGCAGCTCGGCATCCCCGGCGAGGCGGTCCTCGGCGCGGACTTCGCGGCCCTCCCCGAGGAACAGCGGCTCGCCCGCATCGAATCCATCGGCGTCGTGGGACGGGTGGCCCCCGAACACAAGGTGCTGCTCGCCGAAACGCTGAAGAAGAAGGGCGACGTGGTGGCGATGACCGGCGACGGCGTCAACGACGCACCCGCCATCAAGGCCGCCGACATCGGCATCGCCATGGGCAGCGGCACCGACGTCGCGAAGAACGCCGGCCGGATGATCCTCTCCGACGACAACTTCGCCACGATCGTGTTCGCCGTGGAGGAGGGCCGCAAGCTCTACGACAACCTCACCAAGTACATCCGCTTCGTCCTCCTGCTGCTGGTCGCGTTCGTGCTCACCTTCCTCGGCGCGACCGTCCTCAACATCGCCGCCGGCCAACCCTTCACCCCCGCCCAGGTGTTGTGGATCCACTTCATCGTCAACGCCCCGTTCGGCTTCGCCCTGGGCTTCGACCGGGAGAGCCCCGGACTGATGCGCAGGCTCCCGCGCCCCCGCGGCGAATCGGTGCTGACCGGGCCGCTGCTCGTCACCGTCGCTCTCGCCGGGCTGGTCGTGACCGTCCTGCTGCTCGCCCTGATCAAGCTGGGCGAGCACCGGTTCGACAGCGTCGCGACCGGCAGTTCGATGGCGTTCACGGCGTTCGCCCTGTGCCTGATCGTCGCCGCCTTCGAATGCCGCAGCGAGACCGCTTCGGTGGTGCGCGCCTCCACCTTCGACAGCAAGCAGATGAACTGGGCGGCCCTGGCCGAGTTCGCGCTCGCCGTGCTGGTGACCCAGATGGACGGCTTCCGCCGGCTCCTCGGCACCACCCGGCTCGATCTCGGGCAGTTCGGTTGGGCGCTGCTGGCCGCGCTCGTCCTATTCGTGGCCTGGGAGACGGGCAAGCTCATCGCCCGCGCAGTGCGCCGCCCCTCCCGGACCGGGCCCACCGACCGTCCCGCTCAGCGTGGTTCCGCCACCGGACCGTAGGTGTCGTCCAGGGTCCGGCGGGCCGTCCACCCCTGTTGCTGCGCCTTCTGGACGTCGAGCACCACCGACCGGGCGAGCTGGTCCACCGCGTACCGGGTCAGCGGCGGCTCGGAGTGCCGACGCACCCGGGACAGCGTCTCGCCCGCCAGTGCCGCAGCGTGCGCCAGGGGCAGCGGAACCCGGCCGATCCGCGCCCGCACGCCGTGCGCGCGCAGCACCCTCGCGACCGCCTCGTCCCGTCGGTACGCCACCGGGTCGGCGATGTTGTAGGCGCCCGGCGGCCACCCGGCCGCCACCACGCACGCCTCGGCCAGGTTCTCCACCGCGGTCAGACTGAGCGGTACGTCGTCACCCGGCAACAGCAGCAGACCGCGCCGTACCCGGGCCAACAGCCGGGGCACCAGATGCGGGTCCCCGTCCCCGTAGACCGCGCGCGGGCGCAGCACCACCGCCCCCGCGGCGAGGGCCAGGGCCTCGCCGGCCGCCTTGCTGCGCCCGTACGCGTTGAGCTGTCCGCGCACCGGGTGGTCCTCCGTGATCGGGGACCGGGTGGCCCGCGGTTCGTACACACTGGCGCTACTCACCCAGACCACCGGGCGTCCCGCAGCGGCCTCCAGCAGCCGGGCCGTGCCCTCGACGTTCACCGCGTGCATCAGCCGCTCCGCGGGCGAGCCGGGCA
Organism: Streptomyces sp. NPDC059816; assembly: GCF_042732055.1. NCBI lineage: Bacteria > Bacillati > Actinomycetota > Actinomycetes > Kitasatosporales > Streptomycetaceae > Streptomyces > Streptomyces sp. NPDC059816. Next base: position 142,662 of record NZ_JBHWIQ010000014.1, on the reverse strand, counting down.
CCGGATCGCCGACCGCCGCCGCACAGTGGACGACGACCTCCGCGCCGCCGAGGTCGGGAACCCCGCGGGTGGCGTCCCAGGGGAGGTGTCGACCGACCGGCCCCGGGCGGCGTCCCACGCACCGCACCGCCATCCCCAAGGCCGCGGCGGCGACGGCGACGTGCGAGCCGCAGAACCCACTCGCCCCGGTCACGGCGACCACCGTCACGACTGCTCCCCGCGCCCGTCGTGGGCGCCGGACCGGACGGTGAGCGACCGCCAGCCGGGCAGTGCGGCCCGCCGGTCCACCCGGGCCCGCACCACGGTGGGCCGGTGCGGGGCCAGCGCGGCGAGCACGTCGTCGAGTTGGGTCCGGGCCAGCCGGGCGCCCGGGCAGGCGTGCGGGCCGGCTCCGAACACCAGCTGCGCCACGGCGGGTTCGACCGGGTGGTGGGCATCGGGCGGGGCGCTGTGTGCGCGCACCGCGTGCCGGGCCACCAGGAGCAGCCGGTCCCCGGCCCGTACCGGTCGGCCGCCCAACCGGGCGTCGGCCGCCGCCACTCGCGGCAGCAGTGGGGAGGGCGCGGTGACCCGGAGCAGTTCGGTGACCAGGGCGGGCCGCAGCCGGTCGTCGGCCGCCTGGTCCCACAGCCGGGCGTCCGCGCACCACGCCGCCGCCCGGGGCAGAGCGGCGACGGTGGTGGTGACGGCGGCCACGGCGAGCACCGACCGGAGCGCGGCGTCCGACCGGTGCCCGCCCGGGTCGAGCAGGGACTCCAGCCGGGCGGCGGCCTCGGCGGCGGCCCGCGTCCGATGGGGGAACCGGGGCCCCGGGAGGTGGTCGCGGACCGCGGCGGCGGCGGCGACCGTCGCCGCCGCGGCGAGGTCCCGTGGGTCGGCGGTGCTCCCCAGCAGGGCGCACACCGTCGCCCCGGACAGGACCCGGGCCACCTCCACCAGGTCCACGGCCCCACCGGCACCGAGCGGGGCCAGCTCCTGTTCCAGCAACTTCCGCCATACGGGCCGTAGTTGCGCCACCCCGGCCGCGCCGAGATCCGCTGCGACGGCCCGGCGGGCCCCCCGGTGCTCCGCCCCCGTCTGGTCGAACAGCGTTCCGCCGTCGGAGAGTTCACGAGCGGCGCCGCCCGTGGTGCCGGCGGCGGTCCGGTCCAGGGGGACGCGCGTCAGCGCCTCCCGGTAGGGGACGCCGTCCTGGACGAGGACCGCGCGGCCCAGGCGGGTGACCGGGCGGCCACGGGTGGCGGCCAGCAGCGCGAACAGCACCGGATGGGAACGGGTGTAGACGCGCCGGTCACGTCGTCGGGCGGCGCGGGTTCCCGGGGGAGCGGCGGTCGGGGGAGCGGTCATCGGACGTCCGTCTCGTACGTTTCGGTGGGAACCGTCCGGTCCCCGCGGGGCGGACGGTCGGGGTGCCGGCGCCGTCATCGGACGGGCACCCCGGGGTGGTCGGCGGCGAGCCGGGCGGTGGCCGCCCGGTCGGGTTTGTGGGACCGGCCGGACAGCGGGACCTCGGTGAGCAGCAAGGTGTCCGGGCGGGCGGTCCCCATCCGGTCGAACACCTCGGCGAGCGCGGTGCGCACCCGGCGCGGGTCGGCCCCCCGCCCGCTCTGCACGACGGCGACCAGGCGTTCGTCGCCGTCCCCCGCCGGAACGCCGACGAGGAGGGCGAGTTCGACGCCCGGGACGTGCAGGGAGGGCTCGTACAGTCCGGGGTAGATGTTCTCCGCCCGGCGCAGCACCATGTCCTTGCAGCGCCCCGCCAGCACGATCCGTCCGCCTTCGATGCGGGCCCGGTCCCCGGTGGCGACGCGGGGGTCGGGCTCCGTACCGAGGTAGCGGTGTCGTGCGGCGGGGCCGGCCAGCAGCAGTTCCCCGTCGGCCGAGACGGTGGCCGACACTCCGGGCAGCGGCGCCCCCACCAGGTCGCCGGAGCCGGTGAAGGCTGCCTTGTCCGCCTGTTCCACGGCCGCGGCGGGGAACAGTTCGGTGAGCGCGTACACCCCCCACGCCTGGTGGGCTCCGGCGGCCTTGACCCGGGTGAGCAGATCCTCGCTGGCCGGGGCCGAGCCGGTCCACACCCGCCCGCCGAAGCGGGCCCCGGCAGCGAGCGCCGCTCGCAGCTGAGGTGGCGTCAGATAGGTGGACTGGGGGTCCAGTCGGCGCAGTTGTCGGGCCAGCGCCCGGGGCCCGCGCACGGGCAGTGCGACCGGTGCGCCGGCGGCCAGGGACGGCACGAGAACGAAGAACGTCCCGCCGAGCACCGGCGCGCCGGGCACGGGGCGCACCAGGTCCGTGACCGCCGCCATGCCCGCGGCCAGCGAGGACCGGGTGTGCACCACGGCCCGCGGACGGTCGGTGGTGCCGGAGGTGAAGACGATCACGGCGTCCCCGTCGCCCCCGTCGTGCCGGGGCGGTCTGCTGCTGCCGGACGTTCCGCGCAGGGCGGGTGCGCAGCCCGGTAGGCGGGGGCCGACCGTGGCCACCGGACCCCACTGGGCCAGGTCCGGCAGGACGAGACGGGCCCGGCGGGCCAGGGCCCTGCCCCACCCGGCGGCGGCCTGCGCGACGGCGTCGGCCAGGACGAGGTCCGGGCGGGCCAGGGCGAGCCGGGCCCGCAGTACGTCCGGACCGGCGCCCGGATCGAGTACGGCGACGCGTGCTCCGACGCGGTGCGCGGCCAGCAGTACGGCCAGGGCCCTCGGCCCGGGGCGCACCGCGACCCCGATCGTGCCGCCGCGCCCGACGCCCCGGGCCCACAGGCCCTCGGCGTACCGGTCGGCGAGGTCCGCCAGGTCACCCCGGGTGATCCGGGTGCGGACCGTGCCGCGGCGGGTGGTGCCGAGCACGGCGGGGCGGTCCGGGGCGGCCCGCAGTGCGTGATCGAGTCGGTCGAGCATCAGCGCGGGTCCTCTCCGTGACCACCGGGACCCCGGTCGAGGTACCAGCGCGCGGTGCCGAGGACGCCGTAGGCGCGCAGCCGTCGGGTGGAGTTCTCCACCACCATGTCGCGGGCGTGCACGATGGCCGTGGTGTGGCGCCGCACCCGGTTGAGGAAGAGCCGGTCCGTGGGGGAGGGCCGCCGGGGCATCCCACCGACCGCCTCGTACAGCCGGGCGGTGACGGCCATGTTGTTGCCCGCGTGCATCCGGTACGCACAGCGGTAGCCGTGGCTGCGGCGGTGCGCGGGACGCACCCGGCCGAAGAACGCGGCCGTGACGACCAGCGCGCGGAACGCGGTCCGGCCGAGCGGTCCGTGTTCGTCGCGCCGGGCCTCGATCCGGCCGCAGACCAGACCCGCCCCGCGGTCCGCCGCGGCCCGGGCGGCGGCCGTCCAGCCGGGGTGCGGCAGACAGTCGGCGTCGGTGCGGGCGAGGAGCCGGGCCCCGCGCTCGATCGCGAACCGGAAGCCGGTGTCCACCGCGCAGCCCACGCCCTTGTCCGGTTCGTGGAGCACGTGCACGGGGAACGGCGCGCGCCGGGCGAAGGCGCGGGCGATCTCGGCGGTGTCGTCCCCGGAGGCGTTGTCCACCACGACGAGGGTGAAGTCCCGGTGGTGTTGGGCGGCCAGCGCCTCCAGGGTGTCGCCGATGCGCGCGGCCTCGCAGTAGGCGGGCACCACCACCCACAGGTCGCTCACGCCTTCTCCCAGACCATCGTCATGATGCTGACGCCACCGCCCAGGCCCACGAAAAGCACCCGGTCGCCGGGCGACAACCCGTCGTGCACGCGGTCGAGTTGGACGCCGAGGGTGGCGCTGGCCAGATTGCCGAGTTCGCCGACGGTGACCACCAGTCGGTCCCGGGGGACCCCGGTCAACTCCGCGAAGCGTTCCAGGTAGGGCGCGGTGACCTGGTGGACCAGGACGTGTCGGAAGTCCGTCCACTCCAGTCCGGTCCGGGCGCGCATCCGGTCCAGCACCTCGGTGCCGACGTCCTCGAACACCTCCCGCAACGCGCTCCCCTCCCCGCGGAAGTAGGTGTGTTCGTCGCCCCGCGGGTGGCGTGAGCCGCCGCCCGGTATGCCGCCGACCCGCCAGTGCTCGGAGTGGGTGACGGTGTCCACGTCGAGGATGCCGCCCGAGGCCACCTCCTCCAGGACGACCGCCGCACCGGCGTCCCCGAAGGTGTAGCCGGCGAACGCGTCACGGAACCCGGCCAGGTCGGCGGGGTCGTGGCGCACGGCGCGGCTGGGCGTCTCGCCGGTCACCACCAGGGCGCGCCGGGCCCGCCCGGCGAGGATCATCGCGCGGGCGGTGTCGATGCCGTTGACGAAGCTGTTGCAGGCGTTGGTGAGGTCCAGTGCGTGGGCGCGGGAGCCCAGTTCGTCCTGCACGATGTGTGCGGTCGCGGGCTCGGCCATGTCGCGCGAGGCGGAGGCGAACAGCAACAGGTCGATGTCCGCGGGGTCCAGGGCGGCCCGGCGCAGGGCGACCCGGGCGGCGGCCGAGGCCAGGGTGGAGGCGAACTCGTCGGGGCCCGCGGCCCTGCGGGTCGCGATCCCGGTGGCCCGGGTGAAGACCCCGTCGGGCAGCGGCAGTCCACTGGCCGCGGCCACCCGCTGCCGCAACTGCTCGGATTCCACGACCCGGTGCGGGAGGAAGGCGCCCACGGAGGTGATGCCCACCCGCGGTGCCCCGGCCCGGTGGGCGTTCGGTCTGTTCATGGCGGGAACGCTACGGAGCGTCCGGGGCGGGGCGCGTGAGCTGTCGTACTCAATCCGCCCTGGGGGAATCCGCCAGTCCGCCTGGGGGCCGGCGGGTGGAACCGGTCGGTCAGCGGGAGCCGCTCCAGGGGGCCGGCACGAAGGTCCAGGTGACCTCGGCGGGCCCCGGGCCCGCGTTGCGCCAGGTGTGCGGTTCGCGGCCGGAGAAGGTCAGGGTGTCCCCGGCCGCCAGGGTCTCCGTGCGGTCCGTGAACTGCACCGCGACCTCGCCGCTGACGATGTGCAGCACCTCGACGTCGCAGTTGATCGTGTAGAGCCGTTCGCCCCCGTGCGCGCCCGGTTCGAGGCGGGAACGCAGGATCTGGATCTTCGACTGGGCACGGGGCGTGACCATGCGGTCGACGACGCCCTGGCCGCCCATGTTCAGGTGCGGGGCATCCGCCAGTCGGACGACCTCGGTGTCGGCGTCCTCGAAGAGCGAACCGACCGGCAGTGACAGCACCTGACACAGGGTGACCAGGGTGGTGACGCTCGGCGAGGTCTCGTCGCGCTCGACCCGGCTGAGGAATCCCCTGGTCAGGCCGGTGGCGGCGGCAACCTGCTCGATGGTGAGGCCCTGGGCCTTGCGGGATGCCCGCAGGCGCGCTCCCACGCGGACCGGATCGCCGGACGGCGTCGGGTGCAGCGCTCTCATCGAACTCCTCGCGTCGCTCGGACGACTCACGGACGACCCTTGACAGGGTGGTGACCCAGGGCAACACTACCCGGAATACAAGTTGCCTAATAAGCATTCTTTGTTGTGTATAGGTAACTTCCCTCCTGGAACAGATCCGAGATCCCGATGAACTCCGTCGAACCCCCGATCGGCCCCCCGGACGCGAGTGCCAGCCCCCGGTACGCGGGCCTCGCGACCTTCGCGCGGCTCCCCCGCCTCGAAGACGTACCGCGCGCGGACATCGCCGTCGTCGGTGTCCCGTTCGACAGCGGCGTCAGCTACCGACCGGGCGCGCGCTTCGGACCGGCACACATCCGTGAGGCGTCCAGGCTGCTGCGGCCGTACAACCCGGCGCAGGACGTGGAACCCTTCGCGGCCCAGCAGATCGCCGACGCGGGCGGCATCGCCGCCAACCCGTTCAGCCTCGACGAGGCGGTCACCCAGATCCACACCGCCGCCCGGGAGCTGACCGCGGACGGCACCCGCCTGCTCACCCTCGGCGGCGACCACACCATTGCGCTCCCGCTGCTGCGCGCCGTCGCCGAACGGCACGGCCCGGTCGCCGTTCTCCACTTCGACGCGCACCTCGACACCTGGGACACCTACTTCGGTGCCCCGGTCACCCACGGCACGCCCTTCCGCCGCGCGTCCGAGGAGGGGCTCATCGACCTCACCGCGAGCCTCCACGTGGGCACCCGCGGACCCCTGTACTCCCGCCAGGACCTCCGGGACGACGAGCGCCTCGGGTTCGCCGTCATCTCCAGCCCCGAGATCGAGGCCGAGGGCCTGGCCCGCGCGATCGAGCGCATGCTGGACCGCCTGGGCGACCGCCCCGTCTACCTGTCCATCGACATCGACGTCCTCGACCCGGCACACGCCCCCGGCACCGGGACCCCCGAGGCCGGCGGCATGACCAGCCGCGAACTCCTCGCGATGATCCGCGCCCTGCGCGCGGTGCGGCTGGTCGGCGCGGACGTCGTCGAGGTGGCCCCCGCCTACGACCACGCCCAGCTCACCGCCGTCGCCGCGGCCCACGCCGCGTACGAGATCCTCTCCGCGATGACGCCCGACCACCTGCCCCCGCCGGACGCCCGGCACCACGAGCGATAGGGGATGGCCATGTCCTCCTCGGAAACCGCGACCCAGCGCGAATCCGCGATCGAGCAGCACTCGATCGACTACGTGCCCAGCTCCGAGCGGCACGGCAAGGTGTGGCACCAGGGACCGTTCTGGTTCACCGGGAACTTCGTCCTCCCCACGATGGTCGCCGGGTTCGTCGGCGCCTCGATGGGGTTGAGCGTCTGGTACAGCGTGCTGGCCATCGTGCTCGGCGTCGGCGCCGGCACGTTCTTCATGGCCTTCCACGCCAACCAGGGCCCGCGGATGGGCCTGCCGCAGATGATCCAGTCGAGGGCCCAGTTCGGTAGCCGCGGCTCCACCGTGCCGTTCGCCGCCACCGTGTTCGTCTACGTCGGCTTCCTGGTCTTCGACACGGTCCTCGCCGAACAGGGCCTCGGCCTCCTGCTGCCCGACGGCAAGCTCTTCTGGTACCCGGTGCTGATCGCGGTCTCCATCGTCATCGCCGTGGTCGGCCACGACCTGCTGCACTTCGTGCAGCGTTGGCTGACGTACCTGCTCGTCGTGGTGTTCGCGATCCTCACGGTCGTGGCGATCGTCCACTTCGGCGGCAACCCCGTGGGCGCGGACGTGCCCGCCGCCACCGCGGGCTGGGACCTGACGGCCTTCCTGGTCCAGTTCTCCCTCGCCGCCGGCTACAACATCAGCTACTCGGTCTACGTGTCCGACTACACCCGCTACCTCCCGGCGAACGCCCCCGCGCGCAAGCTGATCACCGCCGTCTACGCGGGCGCCGCGTTCTCCGCCGTCTGGTTGATGTCACTCGGCGCGATCCTCGCCAGCTACCTCCCCGACCCGGACCCGATCCTCGCCCTGCGCGAGGTCGGCGACCTGCTCTTCCCCGGCTTCGGCCTGATCGTCGTGATGACCTCGGTGCTCGCACTGATCTCCATCATGGGCGTCAACGCCTACGGGGCGATGCTCACCGGAGCCAGCGCGCTCGACGGCTTCCGCAAGGTGCGCCCGACGGTGCGGCTGAGGATCATCGGACTCGTGGTCGTCGGCCTCGTGTCCCTGGTGGTGGCCCTGCTGATCCCGGACGACTACATCGGCAGCTTCAACAACTTCGTGCTGATGATGCTGTACTTCCTCGTCCCGTGGACCGCGGTGAACCTGGTCGACTTCTACTTCGTGCGCCGCGGCAAGTACGCCATCGCCGAGATCCTCAAGCCGGACGGGATCTACGGCCGCTGGGCCTGGCGGGGCGTCACCGCCTACGTCCTCGGGTTCGTCGCGATGATCCCGTTCTTCTCCACCACCTTCTACGTCGGCCCGGTCGCGGACGCACTCGGCGGCGCGGACTTCTCGTTCGTCGTCGGTCTGACCGTCTCCGGCGTGCTGTACCTGCTGTTCTCGCGGAACCTGGACCGTGACGCCGAGGCCGCCGCCCGGGTGGCCAGCGAAGCCGAACTGGAGGGACCCGCCCGATGACCCAGCACCCACCCCGGTCCGCAGCACCCGAGCGCACGGCGGTCACGGTCGCCGTCTGCCAGATCGCCCCGCAGGTCGGTGACGCCGAAGGCAACCGGCGACGCATCCGCGCGGCCGTCGAGGAGGCCGCGGACCGGGGTGCGCGCATCGTGGTCCTGCCGGAGCTGGCCAACACCGGCTACGTCTTCACCGACGCGGACGAACTGCTCGCGGCGGCCGAACCGCTGGACGGCCCCACCCTCAGGGAGTGGGAGGCGCTCGCGGCCCGCCGGGACCTGGTCATCGTCAGCGGATTCGCGGAACTGGGGGAGGACGGCCGGGCCTACAACGCGGCCGTCCTCGTCGACGCCACCGGACTGCGTGCCGCCTACCGCAAGGCCCATCTGTGGAACGGCGAGAAGACCTGGGGCTTCACCCCCGGGGACGCGCCCCCGCCCGTGGTCGACACCGCCCACGGCCGGATCGGCTTCATGGTCTGCTACGACCTGGAGTTCCCCGAATGGGTGCGGCTGGCGGCCCTGGCCGGCGCCGAACTGCTCTGCGGACCCGTCAACTGGCCGCTGTACCCGCGCCCGGAGGGCGAACGACCCGGCGAGGTCGTCCGCGTCCAGGCCGACGCCGCCGTCAACCGGATGTTCGTCGCGGTCGCCGACCGCACCGGCACCGAACGGGGACAGGACTGGCTCGGCGGCAGCGCGATCATCGACGCCGACGGCTACCCGGTGGCCCCGCTGCGCCTGGGCGAGGAAGCGGTGGTCACCGCGACGCTCGACCTCACCCAGGCCCGGAACAAGGCCATCAGCGAACGCAACGACGTCCACGCGGACCGTCGGCCCGCGCTGTACGCCCCACCCCCCGGACGCCCGGGACCCGGAGCACAGGAGCAGCCATGAGCACCACGGTCGCCATCGTCCAACAGCCACCGGCCCTGCTGGACCTCGACACCTCCCTGCGCCGCGCCACGGCCCATGTGACCGAGGCCGCGCGGGCCGGTGCGGACCTCGTCGTCTTCCCCGAGACCTGGCTCACCTGCTACCCGGCGTGGGTGTTCGGCCTCGCGGGCTGGCGGGACGCGGAAGCGCGGCACTGGCACGCCCGGCTGCTCGACCAGAGCCCCGTCCTGGACCACGAGGGCGGGGACGACGCGCTCGTACCCGTCCGGACGGCGGCCCGGGAGCACGGGGTGACCGTCGTCCTGGGACTCAACGAGCGGGCGGCCCGGTCCTCCGGGTCCCTGTACAACTCCCTGGTCACCATCGGCCCGGACGGCGGCACGCTCAACGTGCACCGCAAGCTCACCCCGACGCACACCGAACGCATCGTCTGGGCGGCGGGCGACGGGGCGGGACTGCGGGTCGTGGACACCCCGGCCGGACGGGTGGGGTCCCTGGTGTGCTGGGAGCACTTCCACCCCCTGGCCCGGCACGCGCTGCACGCGCAGAACGAGGAGATCCACGTCGCCGCCTGGCCCGACATGCCGGAGAGCCATCTGATCGCCGCGCGTTCCTACGCGCTGGAGGGCCGCTGCTTCGTGGTCTCGGCCGGGCTGGTGCTCTCCACCGACGACGTGCCGGCCGACCTGCTGGACGCCTACCGGGCGGGCGTCGGCCCGGACGCCCCGGCCGACGGGCCGCTCTTCACCGGCGGTTCGAGCATCGTGGGGCCGGACGGTTCCTGGATCGTCGAACCGGTCTACGACGAGGCCCGCCTCATCACGGCCACCCTGGACACGGGACGCCGCTACGAGGAGGCCCTCGACCTGGACGTGGCCGGTCACTACGGCCGTCCCGACGTGTTCACCCTGTCCGTCGACCGGTCCCGGCGCGGCAGCGGGGTCGCCTTCACGGAGTGACACCCGGCGGGGTGCGACGAGGGCGGGGGACGTGGCAGCGAGGCCGCGCCCCCCGCCCTCGTCCGTGCTGGAGTGCGATCGGCCCGCCCGGATAGCCATGTGGGAATCCGTCTGTTCATGGTAACTTTTGGTGCTTGTTGTGAGCTATTGGGGTGACGAGGAGTGGGGCGGTCTCCTGGCCGCCGGGTGCCCGGACGTCCACCCCACGGACGTGTCCGTCCCGGACCGGCCGGCACTCCACGAAACGGGGGACCCGCATGACCGCCGCCGACACCGGACGACCGGCCGACGCGGGATGGGACCGGGCGCGCTGCGAGCGTGCCGCCGACGCCCTGCTGAGCGCCGTAACCCGTCATGCCTCGCCCTCCTTCGCCCGCATCGAACTACCCGGCCGGACCTCCTGGTCGGGCCCCGAATCGGACGCCCTGGAAGGCTTCGCCCGGACCTTCCTCCTCGCGGCACTGCGCATCGCCGGGGCCCGGGGCACCGGCCCCGAGGCGACCGCCCTGCTCGACCGGTACGCCTCCGGGCTGACGGCCGGCGCCGACCCGGACCACCCCGAAGCCTGGCCCAGGATCTCCGCGGACCGCGGTCAACCCATGGTCGAGGCCGCATCCGTCGCACTGGCCCTGCACCTGACCCGCCCCTGGCTCTGGGACGCACTGGACCCGGGCGCCCGGGAACACGTCCTCGACTGGCTCGGCGGATTCGTCGGACGCCGCACCGTCCCCAACAACTGGATGCTCTTCCAGACCCTGGTGGAGGAGTTCCTGTCCTCCGCCGGCGCCGAGCACCGCCACGACGAGATCGTGCGCGGCCTCGACGCGCTGGAGTGCTGGTACCTGGGCGACGGCTGGTACACCGACGGCGACGGACGCCGCATCGACCACTACAACGGCTGGGCGCTGCACCTGTATCCGCTGATGTGGACCCGCATGGCCAGCGGGGGACCGCGCGGGGCGCTCGCCGAGGAACGGGCCGCCACCTACCGCCAGCGGCTGCACCGCTTCCTCACGGACTACGTCCACCTGGTCGGCGCCGACGGCGCCCCCCTCCACCAGGGCCGCTCCCTCACCTACCGCTTCGCCGCCGCCGCACCGCTGTGGACCGGCGCCCTCTTCGACTGCTCCCCCCTCGCCCCCGGGCTCACCCGCCGCGCCGCCACCGGCGTGCTGCGGCACTTCGCGGAGCGCGGCGCCCCCGGACCCGACGGACTGCTGTCCCTCGGGTGGTACGACGCGTTCCTGCCCATGACCCAGCACTACTCGGGCCCCGCCTCGCCCTACTGGGCGGCCAAGGGCTTCCTCGGACTCCTGCTGCCCGCCACCCATCCGGTGTGGACGGCGCCCGAAGAGCCGCTGCCCGTCGAACGGACGGACACCCTGACCCGGGTCGCCCCGGCGAACTGGCTCGTCCAGGGCACGGCGGTCGACGGCATCGTCCGGCTGCACAACCACGGCAGCGACGGTGCGGGACTCGGTTCGCACGGCGACGACCCGTTCTACGCCCGCCTCGCGTACTCCACCACGACCGGCCCCTGGATCGAGCCCTCCGAGCACCGGCCCGACAACCAACTGGTCCTCACCGCGCCCGACGGCACCACCCTGCGCCGCGGCCCGCTCACCCCGCTCGGCACCGTGCGCGGCGACACCTGGGCCACGGCCGGCTCCTGGTACGTGCCGCTGCGCCCCGGTACGGGCGACACCTTGACGCCGGAACCCGACGTCCGGGTGGAGACCCACACCGTCGCCCACGGCCGGTTCGAGATACGGCTGCACGCGGTCACCGCCCCCGCGGGCTGGCGGGTCCGGGAGGGCGGCCACCCGCTGGCCGCCGCCTCCCCGCCGGCGACCGGAACCGCCCGCTGGGCCAGCGCCGTGCGCGTCGACGGCACCGTCAGCGCCCTCGCCCCGCTGCACGGTCACGACCGACTCGGCGTCAGCGAGGCCGAGGGCGTGAACGCACTGGGCCGCCACGCCGCCCTCCCGTACCTGGCGGCGGACCACCCCGGTGGCACCACCCTGTACGCGAGTTGCGCGGTCCTCAGCGCAGCCCCCCTCGACCTGGCCGCCCCGCCGCCCCTCACCCTGCGGGTCCGGGAGACCCGGGTGGAGATCGACCTGCCGGACGGCCGCACCGTCCGCTTCGACCGGCCCCGGGACACCGCCGGCCCCCGACTCGTTCCGCGCCCCGCCTGAGCGGGGCCGGCCGGTCACGACGGTGGGCGGACCGGTCCTGTTACCTTCTCCCGTCGGCCCTCGTCATAGGTGCGAGGACCGAAACGATTCGGTCCTCGCACCAGCGAGCGAATCGAGAACCGGATGCTGACCAACCTCATGTACGTGACGGTCTACGTCACCGATCAGGACCGCGCGCTGGAGTTCTACACCGAGGGGCTCGGCCTGGAGAAGCGGGTCGACTTCCCGGGGCCCGACGGACGCTTCCTCACCGTCAGCGTTCCCGACAGCCCGGTGCAGATCATCCTGTGGTCGCATGCGGCGGCCGCGGGGCAGCCGGGTGACCTGGGCCCACAGGCCTCGCCCGGTCCGCTGGTCCTCGAATCCGACGATGTGCGCAAGGACTTCGAGATCCTGCGCCGGCGCGGCGTCGTCTTCGAACAGTCCGAACCCGAGGTCTATCCGTTCGGGGTCCGCGTCGAGGCGGTGGACCCGGACGGCAACCGGGTCTCGCTCCGTCAGCAGCGAAAGCCGTGACCGCCCGCCCGGCCGACCCCTTGACCGAGGCGTTCGAAGCCCAGCGCGAACGGTTGCGCGCCGTCGCGTACCGCGTGCTGGGTACGCACGCCGACGCCGAGGACGTGGTCCAAGAAGCCTGGATGCGCCTCGTCCGCCAGGACGCGGCGACCGTCGGCAACCTCGCGGGCTGGCTGACCACCGTGGTCGGCCGCATCAGCCTGGACCTCCTGAGGACCCGCCGGGCCCGCCCCGAAACCGTCTACGGGAAGGAGTGCGCGGACCTCGTGGTGACGCCCGCCGACGACCCCGCGCCCGACGAGCAGGCGGCGCTGGCCGATGCGGTCGGCCTCGCCCTGCTCGTCGTGCTCGACTCGCTCACCCCGAGCGAACGCCTGGCGTTCGTCCTCCACGACACGTTCGCGGTCCCGTTCCGCGAGATCGGCCAGATCCTGGGCAAGTCCGCCGAAGCCGCCAAGATGACCGCCAGCCGCGCCCGCCGCAAGGTCCAAACCGCGGACCGGTCGACGGCCCCCGGCCGCGAGCACCGAGAGGTCGTCCGGGCCTTCCGCGCCGCCGCTCTCGGCGGCGACTTCGAAGCACTCCTGCGCGTCCTCGACCCGAACGTGAAGCTGACCGTCGACACTCCGGGCGGCGTGGTCGTCACCCTCGGCGCCACCGAGGTCGCCGCCGGCGCCCGCACGTTCTCGGGCGAGGTCACCCGCCACCGACCCGTGCTGGTCAACGGAGTCCCCGGCTACCTGTCCTGGCGCCCCGACGGAACCCCTCTCTCCGTCATCGCCTTCACCGTCACCGAAGGCCTGATCACCGGCATCCACATCGTCGTTGACCCGGCCAAACTCGCCTCGATACCGCTGGCCGCCCCGGCCTGAGCCAGCGCCGTCAGGGTCGGCCCGTGCAGGGGCACGGCCGGGTGCGCGAACGGACCGGACCGCGCACCCGGCCACCGTCCCACCCACGGGAGGGGACGGTCAGTCGCCGGGCGTCGGCTCCGGGCCGCCCAACACGTCGTCCAGCATCTCGGCGCGCGACCGCGGCCAGCCGAGCGCGTCGGGGCGCCGCTGCCAGGGGTGCGGCCCGGCCAGCGGACGGTACTCCACCCCGAGCGCGTCGAGCCGGGCCAGATGGTGGACCAGCCGCGGCTCGAACTCCGCGTAGTCACGCGGCCCGCGCGTCCACACGGCCTCGGCGAACGCGGCCAGCCGCGGGAAGGCCAAGTAGTCGAGGGCCCGCGGTCCGTCCACCGGCTCGGTCCACAACTGCGCCTGACCACCGAGGACATGACCCGTCTCGCTCAGCGACAGGCCCTCGGGAACCGGCTCGAAGGCATAGGCGTCCGCCAGGCCGATCACACAGCCCACCGGGATCGGCTCGTCCGGGTCGTCCGACTGGCGGTAGTCGAAGTAGACGTCGGTGAGCGGGCAGGCGATGACGTCGTGCCCGGCACGGGCCGCGGCGACCGCTCCGCCCGTGCCCCGCCACGACATCACGGTCGCGCCGTCCGCGAGGCCCCCGTCCAGGATCTCGTCCCAGCCCAACAGCGCCCGCCCGCGCGCGGTCAGGTACTCGTCGAAGTGCCGCACGAACCAGGACTGGAGGGCGTCCTCGTCGGCGAGACCCCGCTCGCGCATCCGCTGCTGGACCCGGGCGTCGCTGCGCCACTCGGTCTTCACGCACTCGTCCCCGCCGATGCAGACGTACCGGGAGTCGAACAGCTCCAGCACCTCGTCGAAGACGTTCCGGAAGAACGCGAGCGTCGACTCCTCCGCGTTCAGGACGTGTTCGCCCGGCCCCCAAGCGGTGCGGACCTCCACCGGGCCGTCGCCGTTGCCGAGTTCGGGGTACGCGGCGATCGCGGCCTGGGTGTGACCGGGGAGGTCGATCTCGGGTACCACGGTGATGGCGCGCTCCGCGGCGTACGCCACGATCTCGCGGATGTCGTCCTGGGTGTAGAAACCGCCGTGCGGGCGGTCCTCGTGACGACCGTGGCGCGACGACCCCACGGTGGACCCCTTGCGCCAGCCACCGGTCTCCGTGAGTGCGGGATAACGCTTGATCTCGATCCGCCACCCCTGATCGTCCGTCAGGTGAAGGTGCAGCACGTTGATCTTGTGCAGGGCCATCAGGTCGAGGTAACGCAGGACTTCCCGCTTGGGCAGGAAGTGCCGTGCCACGTCGATCAGGGTGCCGCGCCAACCGAACCGGGGTGCGTCGGCGACGGTGACGGCGGGCAGCCTCAGCGGCAGCGGCGCCCCCGCGCTGCGGTACACCGCGGGCGGCAGCAACTGGACCAGTGACTGCGCCGCGTAGAAGGCGCCGGGATGCGCGCTCGCTTCGGCCAGCACCCCGCCCGGGGTGACCGTGAGCCGGTACGCCTCCTCGGCGAGGTCCGGGGCGTGCCGGAAGCGGACCGCCGGTCCGTCCCCCTGTGCGGGCGCGGGGGCGCCGAGCGCGGGGGCGAGGGTGCCCCGGAGCCACTGGGCGGCCCGCTCCAAGCGTGGGTCGGCGGTGATCGGGGTGGTGGACGTGATCGTGAACGCGCCCTCACCGGGGTCGAGTTCAGCCGGACGGGGGATGAGCATCGCGACTCCAACGTCGGTCGGGCGGCGGTCCGGGTCCGTGCGACGGACGGGGACCGGGTACGGGGTGCGTGGACGTGCGGCCGGTGCGCGTCGGGGTCGATCCGGCGCGGACCGGCCGCACGGGTCACGCGGACCGGGCGAGGGCGTCCGGGCGCACCGGGTCGGCGAAGGGCAGACCCGCCGCGTAGCGGGCGAGTTCGTCGACGGCGGCCCGTGCCATGCGGGTCAACTCGTTGCCGAGCGATCCGGCCACATGCGGGGTGAGCAGCACGTTCGGCAGCTCGTACAGGGGTGAGGACGCGGGCAGCACCTCGGGATGGGTGACGTCGAGCACGGCGTTCAACCGGCCGCTGACCAGTTCCGCCGTGAGCGCCTCGGTGTCCACCAGGGACCCGCGCGCCGTGTTGATCAGCGTCGCCCCGTCCGGCATCCGCCCCAGCTGCTCCGCGTCGAACAGGTGGTGGGTGTCGGGCAGTTGCGGGGCGTGGATGGTGACCACGTCACTGGAGTGCGCGAGCACGTCCAGGTCCACCGTGCGGACCTGGAGCGTCGCGGCCTGCTCGGCGTCGACGTACGGGTCGTACAGCAGGACCTCCAGGTCGTACGGGCGGAGCAGTTCGATCACCCGGCGGCCGATGCGGGAGGCACCCACGACACCGACCGTCCGTCGGTAGTTGCCGCCGCGACCGATGGTGTCGATGGGGCTGATCCAGGTGCGCTTGGCCCGGTACGCGGCGGCGGCGGGCAGCACGCCCTTGCCGGCCAGCAGGACCATCGCGACCGTGTACTCGGCGACCGGCACGGCGTTCGCCCCCGCGGCGGAGGCGACCGTGATGCCGCGCTGCCAGCACGCGTCCGTGATGTGGTGCTTCACCGACCCGGCGGCGTGCACGACGGTGCGCAGCCGGGGCATCAGCTCCAGTGCCCGTGCGTCCAGTGGCGGGCACTCCCATCCGGTCAACAGCGCCTCGGCGCCGGCGAGGGCGGGTGCCACCGCGGGGTCGTGGAAGTCGGTGACGACGAGGGCCGGGTCGGTGTCCGCGACCCGGGTCAGCAGGGTCAGCGTCTCGTCGTCGAACAGGGCGTCGCGCACCTCGGGCGCCATCGCGAGAACGGTCCGCGGGCGGTGGGGGGACGTGGCGGCGTCGGTCACTTGACGGCTCCGGCGGTCAGGCCCGAGCGCCAGTAGCGTTGCAGGCAGAGGAAGGCCAGGACGAGGGGCAGGATCGACACGAGCGAGCCGGTGATCAACAGTGCGTACTGCTCCGGGTACTGAGACAGGTTGGCGTTCCAGTTGAACAGGCCGAGGCCGACCGGATACAGGTTCTGGTCGTTGAGCATCACCAGCGGCAGGAAGAAGCTGTTCCAACTGCCGGTGAAGGAGAACAGGAACACCGTCATGAACGCGGGCTTCAGCATCGGCAGTGCGATCGAGACGAAGGTGCGGATCTCCCCGGCGCCGTCCATCCGGGCCGCCTCCAGCGTCTCGCCCGGTACGTACCCCTCGGAGAACACCCGGGAGAGGTAGACGCCGAACGGGTTCGCCAGGGACGGGATCAGCACCGCCCAGTAGGTGTTGACGAGGTCCACCTTGGAGGCGAGCAGGTAGATCGGCAGCGAGACGACGGTCGCCGGCACCAACAGGCCGAGCAGGACGAAGCCGTAGATCCGTTCCTTGCCCGCGAAGTGGTACTTGTCGAAGGCGTAGCCCGCCGCGACGCACAGCATCGTGGAGAGCACCGAGCCCACCAGGGAGTACAGCGCGCTGTTGGCGAGCCAGCGTCCGAAGACGCCGTCCTGGTAGGTGAACAGGTCCGACAGGTTGGACAGCAGGCTGAAGTCGCCGAGCTGGAAACCGGGCTTGCCGAAGAGGTCGCCGTTGTCCTTCGTGGCGGCGAACAGCAGCCACAGGACCGGCATCAGCGTGTAGAACGACATCACGATCAGCACGGAGTTGACCGCGGCGCGCGAGAAGCGCTGGGTGCGGGGCCGCCGTCCGGAGCCGGACGGCTCCCCGGCGGGTGACGTCGCCGTCGAAGCGGTCCGACGGGTGTCCTTGGGGGTCAAGGTGGTCACGTTCACGCCTCCTTCCACCGGTTGCCGAGCTTGGTGACGACGAACGACAGGGCGATGCCGAGCAGGGCCAGCAACAGGGACGCGGCGGCGGCGAGGCCGAAGTCGTGCTTGGAGAAGGCGGCCTGGTAGATGAACATCGTCGGTGACCATTCGGGCGACAGCCCCTGGGCGTGCAGCCGGAACGTCTCGGGCTCGGTGAACAGCTGGATCGCGCCGATGCAGGTGAACAGGGTGGTCAGCACCACCGAGGAGCGGATCATCGGCAGCTTCACGGACAACGCGGTGCGCAGCCCGCCGGCGCCGTCGACGATCGCGGCCTCCAGCGTCTCGCGCGGAATGGCCTGGAGCGCCGCGTAGAAGATGACCATGTTGTAGCCGATCCACTGCCAGGCGGCGGCGTTGACCATGGAGAACAGGATCGCGTTCGGCCCCAGGAAGTCGGCCTCCGTGCCGAACCACTCCAGGAACTGGTGGATCGGGCTGAGCCCCGGCGTGTAGAGGAAGACCCAGATGATCGCGGCGATCAGTCCGGGCACCGCGTGCGGCAGGAACGCCGCGAGCTGGAAGAAGCGCTTGGCCCGGGCGAGCGCCGAGTCGATCAACAGCGCCAGGAACAGGGCCCCGCCGATCATCACCGGGATGTACACGGCGCAGTAGGCGGCGATGTGCACGAACCCCTGTTGGAAGCCGGGGTCGGTGAGGGCGCGGGTGTAGTTGCCCAGGCCGGCGAAGAGGGTTTCGGTGCCCCCGAAGCCGAGCCCCGAGGACTGCTCACGGAACAGGCTCAGATAGGCCGCGTAGCCGATCGGGACGATCAGGGTGAGGACGAAGAGCAGGAGGAACGGGCCTATCAGCAGGGTCGCGGCGACGCGCTGCCCGCGGCGGGCAGCGGCGGACGCGCCGCCTGAGAGCCTTGTGGTCACCAGGGGCTCCTTGGTGGGTGACGAGGTGTGCGGGGAGTGAGGGGCCGGGGAACCGGGCCCCGCCGGACCGGGGGTCCGGGCGGGCCCGGTGGGTCCCGGCGGGCCTCACTCGGCGAGCTTGAGCCCGCGGTCCTTGATGAGCTTCTCGGCGGTGGCCTGGCCCTTGGCGAGGGCGGCGGAGAAGTTCCCGTCGGAGGCCTTGCCGAGCGCCGCCGTCAACTCGACCGAGGTGGCGTTGTGGACGGGGCTCCACACCCAGCCGGCGTTGATGTTCGGCACCTGCTCGGAGGCCGCGGCGTAGAGGTCCTGACCGTCGAAGTACGCGGTGTCGAAGGACTGCTTGGCGACGTCGCGGAGCTTCTCGTCGGCGGGCAGCGCGGAGGAGGTGCCGGCCGCGAGCCGGGCCTTGACCGCCTCGTCGGAGGTCGTCGCCCAGGTGACGAACTCCGCGGCGGCGGCGGCCTTCTTGCTGTCCTTGACCACGGCGAAGGAGGAGCCGCCCACCATGCCGGTCTTGCCGTCCCCCCAACCGGGCAGCGCCACCGAGGCCCACTTGCCCGCCTGGTCCGGCTGCTCCGTCTTGAGGGCGCCCGCGCCCCAGGAGGCGCTGATCCGGGTGTACACGCGGTGGTCGGCGGTGGCCTTGGTCGACTCGGGGCTCCACGCCTTGTGGTTGAAGACCAGGTCGTCCTTGACCAGTCCGCCCCAGAATTCGGCGACCTTGTTGGTGGCCGCGTCGTTGATGTCGACCTTCCAGGAGTCGCCCTCGGCGGTGTACCAGGTGGCGCCCGCCTGCTGGGCGAGGGCGGCCCAGGTGGCCGTGTCGTCGCTCCAGAACGCGGTGATCCGGGCCTTGGAGTCGGCCTTCTTGATCTTCTCGGCGGCCTCGGCGTACTCGGTCCAGGTCTTGGGGACCGGGATCTTGTGCTTCTCGAACAGGTCCTTGCGGTAGTACATCATCTGCGGGGCGACGTCGAACGGGGCCGCCCACTGTTTGCCGCCGAGGGTGACGAGGTCCTGCACCTGCTGGGGGGCCTTCTTCACCGTGTCGCCGAGCAGTTCGGAGGAATCGGCGATGAGGCCCTGGGTGACCAGGTCGGGCAGCGCCTGGTACTCGACGTTCATGACGTCGGGCGCGTTGCCCGCCTTCACCCCCTTGGCGAGCTTGTCGTAGCCGCCCGCGAGCCCGGCCGGCACCTCGGAGAAGCGCACGCGGACGTTCTTCTGTGACTTGTTGAACGCCTCGGCGGTTTCCTTGGTGCCCGGCATCCATGACCAGTAGTCGATCGTCACCGGCTTGTCCGGGCTTCCGGCGGAGCCCGACGCGTCCTCGTCGCCGCTGCCGCAGGCGGCGACGAGGGCCAGCGAGGCCACGGCTGCCACGAGGGCTATGGGGGACTTGATGGAGGTGGGCTTCATTGCACTACTCCTCGAAAAAGGCCGATCGATGACGGCGAGTTGGCGAACATCTTTCGACCAAAAACGATCAGGGTCAAGAGTGAATGAGCGAACGATCATCTCGGAACGGTTTCGATCGCTCGACGGTCGATCAGGAGGACTATGTCCGGACACGGGTGTGCAAACGAACGGAAGAGCACATCAGCCCAGGTCGGGAGCGTCCCGGAACTCCACCACCGGGGACGGGGGAGCGTCGTCCAGCTCCAGCACCACGACCTCGTTGCGTCCGGCGCGCACCAACGGCCAGGGGACGTACAGGGTCCGTTGCGGCCCGCGGTCCCAGTACCGGCCCAGACAGAACCCGTTGACCCAGACGTAACCCTTGGTCCAGCCGGGCAGCGCGAGGTACCCGTCAGCGGGCTCCACCGCCTCGAAGTGCCCCCGGTGGAAGACGGGCCCCGGCCCCTCGCCGGCCGCACCCCAGGGCAGACCCTCGGGCGTGCCGTGCCCCAGCTCCACGGCCCGCGCCGACCAGCCGTGCAGGGCCTGTTGGGTGTGCAGCACCCGACGCACCCCCTTGCGGTCGCCGAGGCCCATCCCGTAGTTCACCCGCCCCATGGACTCCACCAGCAGTCCCACCCGTGCCCCGCCGGCCGGCACCGACACCTCGGGCACCTGCTGCTCGCCGTCCCGCTCCAGGACGCCCCTGAGCCGTCCGTCCACGTACAGGTGGGCCCGGTCGGCGAGTCCCTGCACGGACAGCGGATAGGGGCCGCGCGGCCCCGGGACGGTCGTCTCGTAGAGGACGAGTCCGTGCGCGAGGCCCAACTCCTCGAACGAGGGCGGCTCGGGGGACCGCACCGGCTCCCCGGTGCCCAGTCGGTCGAGCACGTCGAACAGGCGGACGGAACCGGTGAGCTCCACCCGTCCCGACGGCAACAGCTCAGGAAGCGGCAGGGGTTCGGGCGGCGGGGCGTCCGCGTAGCGGCTCAACACCTCCCGGAAGGCGTGGAACTTCTCCGTCACCGCGCCGCGCTCGTCGACGGGGGCGTCGTAGTCGTAGGAGGTGACGGTCGGTGCGTAGCGCTCGCCGGTGACGGGGTCCTTGGTGTTGGCCCCGGCCCAGGTGGCGAAGTTGGTCCCGCCGTGGGCCATGTACAGGTTCACCTGCCCGCCCGCCGCCAGGATCTCGTCGAGCGCCGCCGCCGCGTCCTCGGGGGCGCGGACGACGTGTTCGTCCCCCCAGTGGTCGAACCAGCCGCACCAGAATTCCATGCACACCGGCGGATCGTCCGGCCGCACCGCCGCCAGCTGGGCGAACGCCTCGCCGGCCCGACTGCCGAAGTTGACGGTGGCCAGGTGGCCCGACACCGAGCCGCCGGTCAGGAAGAAGTCGTCGGGCCCGTCGGAGGTGAACAGGGGGACGTCGACGCCCCGTTCCCGCATCAGCTCCGCCACGTGGAGCAGATAGCCGGTGTCGGTGCCGTACGAACCGTACTCGTTCTCGATCTGCATCATCAGCACGTTGCCGCCCCGGGTGACCTGGTGCGGGACGAGCCGGGGCAGCAGTTCGTCGAACCACCGCTCCACCCGGGCGAGGAAGCCCGGGTCCTGGCAGCGCAGCGCCCGTACCTCGGGGTCGGCGAGCAGCCACCAGGGCAGCCCGCCGTTCTCCCACTCGGCGCAGATGTACGGGGAGGGCCGCACGATCGCGTGCAGTCCGGCCTCCCGGGTGGCGGTCAGGAACCGGTCCAGGTCGGCCAGGCCCGAGAAGTCGTAGCTGCCCGGCCGCGGTTCGTGGAGGTTCCACGGAACGTAGGTCTCGACGCAGTTGAGGCCCATCGCGCGCAATTGGCCCAACCGGTGGGGCCACTGCTCGGGCAGCGTACGGAAGTAGTGCAGGGCACCCGACAGCAGGCGCACCGGTCTGCCGTCGAGGGAGAACCCTTCGGGGGACACACGGAACATCGGGAACTCCTGGGGAGGAATCGGGTGTCTACGGGGGCGTCGGAGGGCAGGGCGGTGGTGGGGGCCGGCGGGTGGGGGGGCGCCCCCCCCCCCCGGGGTGGCCCCCCCCCCCCCCGGGGCGATGGGGGTGTGGGGGGGGGGGGGGTGCGGGCAGGCTCACCAAAACATTCGGGCCCCCA
>NZ_JBHWIQ010000014.1:0-121015 GCF_042732055.1 Streptomyces sp. NPDC059816 | reverse complement strand
TATTACTTGAAATTTTTTCATTGCGGTTGTGTGGGGGGGTTTGTTTTTGTTTCACTTGGGGGGGGGGGGGGGGCCCCCCCCCCCCCCGCCCCCCCCCCCCCCCCCCACCCCCCTGGAGCGAAGGCGCTACGGGACGGGTCGGGGCCGGACGGGTCGGCGCGGGGCGCTGACTACGTGCCGGAGTGCGCCGGGGCCGTGGGGGCGCTGGACGCGCGCACCCGCAGCTCCGGGAGGATCGCGAGCCGGTGCCCGGGACGTCCGGGGTCGGCGAGCCGGTCGGCCAACAGGCCGACCGCACTGGCGCCCACCGCGAGCTTGGGCGGCGCGACGGCGCTGAGCGGGATGTCGGCCAGGGCGGCGACCTCGTCGTCGTACGCCACGATCGCGAGGTCGTCGGGGACGCGCAGCCCCCGTGCGCGCAGCCGTTGGAGCAGCACGATCGCGTCGTGGTCGTTGTGGACGAGGGCGCCGTCGAGTTCGCCCGCCGCCGCTGCGTCGGCGAACCGCTCGACCGGGGCCGAGCGCCCCGCCGGATCGGTGCCCGGCGGCGACAGTCGCAAGCTGAGTGCGGCTGCGGGGTCGAGCCCGGCCGCGGCCAGCCCCGCGAGGTAGCCCTCCTCGACCAGCGGGGTGTGCGGGCTGTCCTCGCGCAGCAGCAGCCCGATGCGGCGGCGACCGAGGTCGGCGAGGTGGCGCACGGCGGCCAGCGCGCCCGCAACGTGATCGGTGACCACGCTCTCGGTGTCCGCGAGCCCCGGGCCGGGGCGGCGTTCCACGAGGAGGTGCGGAACCGTCAGCTCGGTCAGCCACGCCTGGTCCGCCGCCGGACCGCACGGGGTGATGAGCAGTCCGTCGACCCCGTCCTCCAGCAACTGTGCGGCCTGCGCCTGCTCCTCGGCCGGGCTGTACTGGGAGATGCCGAGGACCAGCCGGATGCCGCGGGCCGCGGCGGCGGCCCGCGCCCCCTTGATGACGTCCGGGTAGTAGTAGTCGGCGGCCGGGACGATCAACCCGAAGGTGCGGGGGGCGCCCCCCGCCGGGACCGCTCGGGGCGTCCCGCCGAGCGGACCGCGCGGGGGGAGGCCCGTGGGTTCCCGGCGACCGGATCGCTGGACCGCGCCCCCGTGGACCCGGTCCAGCAGTCCCCGTTCGGCGAGGGCCTCCACATCACGGCGGACGGTCACCGAGGAGACCCCCAGTTCCTCGGCGAACTCCGTGACCCGCAGTGAGCCGTGCTCCCGGAGCCTGCGCAGTATCGCCTGGTGCCGTTCTTCGGCGTGCACGTGAATGGGTCTCCTTAGTCCTTGTCCGCGGGGGCCGTTCGGTCCGCCGGGTCCCGTTGCTGGTTCCCCGGTACCGACCCGCTCCCGCCCACCGGCCCTCCCCGGCTGAGCCGAAGCCTAGCCGGTGGCCGATCGTTTGTGAACGTTTGTGTTCGAACAATCAATTCAGCGCTGAGATGTGCAGACCGTTGCCGCTTCTTGAGCGGGCATGTTAGAAATCGCTCACTCTTGAGCGTCGCGAGCGTCGGCGCCTTCCGCTCCCTCCCGCGGACGTTCCCCGCACGCTCGTCGCCCCTTCCCGTCCTCATGCCCCGCCTTCTCCTGCTCGCCCCCTGCTCGTCCCCGGCTGCCCGCAGCCCCCTTCAGCTGCCCCAGCCCCGATACGCCCGCGTGCCGGATCCCCCGTCCGGCCGCTCATCCGCCCGGAGGTCCTGCCCATGTCCGAAGCAGCGTCCCGACCGTCCCGTGCAGCGCAACCGCGCCCCTCTCTCTCCCGGCGCACCCTGCTGCGCCTCTCGATCGCCACCGCCGCCGCCGTACCGCTCGTCGGAGTCCTGTCCCTCCCCGCACACGCCTCCACCGACGTGTACGACGCCCTGCGGCTGAAGTGGCGCGAGCTGGTGCTCGGCACCGGATTCGACCCCGCCGCCGCCCCGTACGCGGCCAAGCTGACGGCACTCGGGGCCACGGCCGGCACCCTGCGCGCCACCATGAACCCGGCGAACGGTTCCCTGTGGCCGGACCTGCCCTACGCGGACCCCGAGCCCGACCTCGACCCCGAGTCGTACACCTTCTCCGGCAACCTCGGCATCAGCTACCACCGACTGCGCACGCTGGCCGAAGCCCACGCCCAGCCGGGCACCGGGCTCACGGGCGACCCGGGTCTGCTCGCCGACGTGCTGACCGGCCTCGACCACCTGCACACCCAGGCGTTCAACGCCGGCCAGGCCCGCTACGGCAACTGGTACAACTGGCAGATCGGCATCCCGCAGACGCTGCTCGACATCTGCGTCCACCTCTACGACCACCTGGGCGCCACCCGGTTGACCAACTGGATGGCCGCGATCGACCACTTCGTCCCAGACAGCGTGGTCGCCTCGTACACCGGCACCTCGACGGGAGCCAACCGCGTCGACCTGTGCCGGGTCCTCGCGCTGCGCGGCGTCGTCGGCAAGACCTCCGGCAAGATCGCCACGGCCCGCGACGCACTGTCCCCCGTCTTCCCCTACGTGACCTCCGGCGACGGACTGTACGCCGACGGCTCGTTCATCCAGCACAGCACCGTTCCCTACACCGGTTCCTACGGGTCCGTCATGCTCGGCGGACTGTCCATGCTGTTCACCCTCCTCAAGGGTTCGCAGTGGGAGGTCACGGACAGCGGCCGGCAGATCGTACTGGACTCCGTGGACCGGGCGTACGCGCCGTTCCTGTACAACGGCCTCGCCATGGACAGCGTCTCCGGACGCTCCATCAGCCGGGGCCTCCAGAAGTCCGACACCCGGGCCGTGCGCCAGGACGACCACCTGCGCGGCCACGCCATCATCGCCTGCATCGCCCTGTTGGCCCGCAGCGGCTCCCCCGCGGAGCGCAGCAGCATGGACGCGATGGTCAAGGGCTGGATATCCCGCGCGACCATCAACCCCCTGCTCACCAGCCCCGCGCTCGGCGTCGCCCAACTCGCCCGGCTCAAAGCCATCAACGACGGCCCCGGGCCGGCCGCCCCCGAGCCGATCGGCCACCGGCTCTTCCCCGCCATGGACCGCGCGGTGCACCGTCGGCCCGGGTGGGCGGCGAACGTCTCGATGGCCTCCCGGCGCATCACCTACTACGAGAACGGGAACGGCGAGAACCTCCGCGCCTGGCACAGCGGTTCGGGAATGCTCTACTGGTGGGGCAGTGACTTCGCGAACGGCCAGTACAGCGACAGCTTCTGGCCCACCGTCGATCCCTACCGGCTGCCCGGCACGACGGCCTCCACGAAGAAGTTGGCCGACGGCGCGGGCGGCGCCTGGGGCGCGGCCCGTCCCGACGTGCGCTGGGTCGGCGGCGCCACCGACGGCACGTACGGGGCCGTCGGCCAGTACCTCAAGGGCCTGTCCTCCACCCTCAAGGCCAAGAAGTCCTGGTTCTTCCTCGACGACGCGGTGGTGTGCCTGGGCGCCGGCATCCACGCCCGGGACGGCGTCGGCATCGAGTCCGTGGTCGACAACCGCAACCTCGGCGCGTCCGGCACCCACGCCCTGACCGTCGACGGCACCGCCCAGCCCGTCTCCCAGGGCTGGACCGCGGCCTTCCCCACCGCCCGGTGGGCGCACCTGGCCGGACACGGCGGCTACGTCTTCCCAGGCGGCACCCCGCTGAGGGCCCTGCGCGAGACCCGCACCGGGGCCTGGTCCGACATCAACACGGGCGGCACCACGGACCCGGTGAGCCGCCGTTACGTCACCCTGTGGTGCGACCACGGGACCGATCCCACCTGGGCCACCTACGCCTACGTACTCATGCCCGGGGCGACCGGCGCCCAGACCGCGGCGCGCGCGGACGACACCGGCTGGCTCCAGGTCCTCGCCAACTCCGACGAGATCCAAGGCGTTTCGGTCCCTTCCCTGGGCTTCACGGGGATCAACTTCTGGTTCGCGGGCACCGCGGGTGCCGTCTCGGTGAGCGCTCCGGCCTCCGTCCTGATCCGACGCACCGGCAGCACCGCGGAGCTTAGGGTCAGCGGGCCGCTCCGGGACGGCGCGGTCATCGACCTGACCTGGAACACCCCGGTCGCCGCCGTCACCGCGAAGGACGCATCGGTCCAGGTGCTGGGCACCGGGGCCGCGCTGCGCCTGCGCATCACCGCGGGAACCCTCGGCGCGGTGCACGCCGCGACCCTGACCCTGGCCTGACGGCAGGGGCACCTCCACGCGCCGTGGAGGTGCCCCGACCGCCCGCCCGGGCCCGGATACGGCCCGCGCGCATCGGCCAATAGCTGGCCGGTTGTCGCCCTGCGCCCGCGTGGCGGTCGGGACGGTCGGGCCGGGACGCTACGATCACGGCGTGATGACGAACCGGTCACCGCTGTGCAACGTATCGGCGGTTCAATCCGTCCGGCCCGTGCTGCGGTTGTCGGCCCTCGTCCTGCTGCTGCTCGGCGTGGTGCTCAGCCACGGGGTGTACGCCGACAGCGCCGCCGGGCATGCCGCCGCCCACCTCGGGGTCGCCCCCGCAGCACACCACACCGCCGAAGGTCACGGTCGCGCACCGGCCGAGGCCTGCCCCGCTCCCGTGCAGCAGACCGCGCCCGACGGCGACCACGCGCCCGCCCACCCGGGCGAACACTGTGCCTCCGGCCCGTTGCCGTCCGGCCCCAGCGCCCCGGTCCCGGTCGCCACCCCCGGTGCTCGTCCCGCGGCCCTCCCGCACGTGGTTTTGGCCGGCCGCGGAACGCCGACGACACCCCTCCCCGGCCCCACCGCGGGCCACGGCTCCACCGTCGTCCAACAGGTGTAGAGCGCACGCACGGCCCCCGGGCCGTGTGCCGCCCCCGCTCCGCCGCCCTGCCCTCCGCCCGTCCGAGAGGGCCACCCCCCACCACTTCGCGCCCTGCAACCGCCGAGGCCAACGGCCTCCCGCGCGGTCAACGGGCGTACGGAGAAACCCCGTTGCCTCAGCACCGCCCACCCGTTCACCCCCGCCGACACGGTCCCCACCCCACTCCCACCCGCATCCTGACCGCCCTCGTCCGCGGCATCGTCCTCGCCGCCCTGGGGTGGTGCGTCCTCGCCCACGGCCCCCTCGAACCGGACGAACACGGTGTGGGACCGCTCCCGGTGGCCGCCGCCCCCGCGCCCGCCAGCTCCGAGCACCACCAGCCCGGCGACCACCACGGCGGCGAGGAGTGCGCCACCGACCAGGCCCAGCGACTGCCGGTCGCCGCCCCGGACTTCCCCCCGGCCCCCGGTACCCCCGCACTGATCGCCGTCGCCGTGACGGCCGTGCCGAGGGCGTGCCCCCGTAGCCCCCTGCGCCGTCACATAGACGGGCGCACCGGCAGAGCCACCTTGGTCCACACCTCGCGGTGGCGGATCTAGACCGCCTTCCCGCGGCCGGAACCCCGGCCGCCGCGCACCGGCCCCCGGCGGCCCACCACCCGCCGCTTCGGAGCCGGCGCGCGAGATGAGCGCACCCGTGCACCCATCGAAGGAAAGCGAAGGACATGCAGTCCCTACGTGACACCAGCACGACCACACCCACCGGTTCGGCCCTCCCGTCGCTGGTCGGGAACACCCCGCTGCTGCGGGTCTCGGCTCCACTGACCCCGCGGGGCCGCGGCTTCTGGGCCAAGCTCGAAGGCTTCAACCCGGGCGGCATCAAGGACCGGACCGCCCTCCACATGGTCGAACGGGCCCGATCCCGCGGCACATTGCTTCCCGGGAGCCGGATCGTCGAGTCCACCAGCGGCACCCTCGGACTCGGACTGGCGCTCGCCGGGATGGTCCACGACCACCCCGTCACCCTGGTGACCGACCCCGGACTCGAACCGTCCATGACCCGCCTCCTCACCGTGTACGGCGCCCGCGTCGACATCGTCACCGAACCCCACCCGGTGGGCGGTTGGCAGCAGGCGCGGCGCGACCGGGTCACCGAACTGCTCGCTCGGGAACCCGGCTCCTGGTGCCCCGACCAGTACAACAACCCCGACAACACCACCGCGTACACCCCGCTCGCCCTCGAACTGGCCGCACAGCTCGGGCACGTCGACACCCTCGTGTGCAGCGTCGGCACCGGTGGACACTCGGCCGGCGTGGGCCGGGTCCTGCGCCAGCTCTACCCGGACGTCCGGATCGTCGGCGTCGACACCGTCGGCTCGACCATCTTCGGCCAGCCCGCACGGCCACGACTGATGCGCGGCCTCGGCTCCAGCATCCATCCGCGCAACGTGGCCTACGGACTCTTCGACGAAGTCCACTGGGTGGCCCCGGCGGAAGCCGTGTGGACCTGCCGCACCCTCGCCGCCTCCCACTACGCCACGGGGGGCTGGAGCGTCGGCGCGGTCGCGCTCGTCGCCGGCTGGCTGGCCCGCACCGAAGCCCCCGACACCCGGATCGCCGCGGTCTTCCCCGACGGGCCGCAGCGCTACCTGTCGACCGTGTACGACGACGACTACTGCACGCGGCACGGGCTCCTCGCCGGACCGCCGCCGCCCGCGCCCGAAGTGGTGGGCAGCGCGAGCGAGAAGGAGGTCGTCCGCTGGACCCGGTGCGTCGACGTCCGTGACCCGCTCGCCACCGCCCCCGCGGCGGACGCCGGCACGGCCCCCGCGGAGGGCGCCCGGTGACCGGTGCCACCGGCACCCTCGCGCAGCTGCGGAGCCATCCGCGCGGGGTGCAACTCCTCCTCGTCAACCAGTTCACCATCAACCTCGGCTTCTACATGCTGATGCCGTACCTCGCGGCACACCTGTCCGGCACCCTCGGGCTCGCGGCCTGGGTCGTGGGCCTCGTCCTCGGCGTGCGCAACTTCAGCCAACAGGGCATGTTCCTGGTCGGCGGCACCCTCGCCGACCGGCTCGGCCACAAGCCGATGATCGTCGCCGGATGCGTCCTGCGGACCGTCGGGTTCGCCGCCCTAGGACTGGTCAGCTCCGTCCCCGCGCTCATCGCGGCGTCCGCGGTGACGGGTCTCGCGGGTGCGCTCTTCAACCCCGCGGTGCGCGCGTACCTGGCGGCGGACGCGGGGGACCGCAGGGTCGAGGCGTTCGCCCTGTTCCACGTCTTCTACCAGGCGGGCATCCTGCTCGGCCCGCTCGTCGGCCTGGTGCTGACCGGGGTCGACTTCCAACTGACCTGTCTCGTCGCGGCGGGGCTCTTCGCCGTGTTGTCCGTCGTCCAGATCAAGGCCCTGCCGCCGCGCCCCCGGGAGGCCGCTCCGGACCCGGTCCCGGCCCCAAGCACGGCCCCAAGCACGGCCTCGGGCACGGAGGGCGCAGCGGGGGACGGACCGCGGGGCGGGGTGCTCCGCCAGTGGCGCGGCATCCTCGCCCACCGTTCCTTCCTGCTCTTCTCCCTCGCCATGACCGGGTCGTACGTCCTCACCTTCCAGGTCTATCTGGCGCTCCCGCTGGAGGTGCGCAGGATCGGCGGAGAGGGAGGAGGTGCGACCGCCGCCGTCGCCCTTCTCTTCGTGGTGTCCGGGTTGTGCACGATCCTCGGCCAGACCCGGATGACCGCCTGGTGCGGAGCACGGTGGGAGCCCGGCGTCGCGGTGGCGATCGGCCTCGTGGTGATGGGCCTGGCCTTCGTCCCCCTACTGGTGGCGACGGCACTGCCGGTCCCCGAAGCGGGCACCGCACGCTGGCTGCTGGCCGCGCTGCCACCCGCACTGGCCGCGCTGCTCCTGGCCGTCGGCACGATGATCGCCTACCCGTTCGAGATGGACATCGTGGTCCGTCTCTCCGGGGGCCGCTGGGTGGCCACGCACTACGGCTTCTACAACACGGTCTGCGGCATCGGCATCACGCTCGGGAACCTGGTGACCGGCGCGGCGCTCGATGCCTCCCGCGCCGCCGGAGCACCCGCGTTGCCCTGGGCCGCGTTGGGTGTCCTGGGCCTCGGTAGTGCGGTGGCGCTGCACGCCCTGCACCGGGCGGGCCGCTTGGCGCCCGCCCGGCCCGTGACCGTCTGAGCCCGCACGGTGGGGCAGGCGCACGATGCCTGCCCCACCGTCAGCGGGTCGAATCCCGGGCGGTGACGGGAGTGTTCGCCCCGGCCCCGCTGTCATTGGCCGTCCCTACGATGTCTGCGAAGCGACGTCGTATGGCTGCGGGCGGTGTACGGAGAGGGCGCTCCGATCGGCTGGAACTCCATTCGTAGAGCGCGGTCTTGCCGATGGGGCAGGGCGGTGCTCAGGGCCACGGAGGAATTCGGATCGCTGACGCGGTCGGGGGCTGGCATGCTGCCTCCCATGGATCATCCGGAAGTACTACTCATCGGTGGGCGTGCCGGTGTCGGCAAGACGACGGTGGGGTGGGAGGTTTCGGCACGACTGCGCGCTGCGGCGGTCTCGCACGCGATCGTGGAGGGTGACTTCATGGCCCAGGTACATCCGGCACCGGAGGGGGATCCTCACCGCTCGGAGATCGCGGAGAGCAATCTGACGGCCGTCTGGGCGAACTTCGCCCGGCTCGGCTACCGCCGCCTGATCTATACGAACACCGTGAGTGTGCTGCCCGAGGCGGCGGGCATGTTCGAGCGTGCCATGGGGGCGGGCGTGCGGATCGTACGCGTGCTGCTCACCGCCTCCGACACCATCACCGGCGAGCGACTGGCAGGTCGGGAAGTCGGCTCGGAGCTGGAGAAGGAGCTGAAGGGCAGCGCCCGCAAGGCGCGGCTCCTGGATGAGCGGGCCCCCGCGGACACGGTGCGGGTGGCGACCGACGGGCGGCCTGTCGTGGACATCGCGCGTGAAGTGGTGGCCGCCACCGGCTGGATCGGGCGGTACTCCACGTCCACGACAGGGCCCACCGGCTCGACCGGTCCCCCTGGTGACGCCGCCACCAGGCCCGATCCCGGGCCGCCGCCGTAGCCGTGAGTCTGGGGGGGGCGCTGGATCTCGCCCTGCCCCCAGACCTCTCCTACGGCTCCTAGGCAGCTCCAGCGGTCACCGTCGGCGGCGCGACGCCTCGGCGAGGTTGTCTCCGTCGGGCGCCGTTCGCGGGGTGCCCGACGCTGGTGAAGCCGCCGCGGAGGCAGCCTGCCTGCGCAGGCCCGGGATCAGCACCGCCGCCACCGCCAGGTGCATCAGCGCCAGCACGGCCCGAGTACCGCCGTCCATGCCGTCGCCGGTCAACGGTAGGAAGGACAGGGCGAGTACGGCGACGGCCACACCCGTCCAGACGGCGCGGGCGCGCCGTACCCCGAACCGCTCCAGAGCGGCCAACAGCCCCCAGCCGGCGAGCGCCGCCAGCAGCGCGGCTAACCCCACCGCCACCACGCCGATGTCGAGCGTCCGCTCGCCGTCGACGATCCGCAGCCGGTGGCCCCACACCGGGTCCGCGACCAGCCACACCAGGACGGGCACCAGGACCGCGAGGCCCGAAACTCCCAAGCGCCCCCCACGCGGGCTCACTTGGTGCCGCCCGCGAGCGCGCCGTGCAAGAAGACCTCCACCAGCTCCTGCGTGGTCAGTTCCCACTCGTCCTCCAGGTGCGCATGGGTGAAGAGCAGCCCGAAGAAGAGGGCCGCGATCTGCTCCGGCGGTCGTCGCAGCGCGGCCTTGTCGGGCTCCAGTAGATCCACGAGGGCCGCCCGGATACGGGTCGCCGACTCCTCGCGACCCGCGCCGCGCACCGTGCCCGGGTGCTTGCCGCCGCGGTGCCCAGAGGCGTGCAGCGAGCCGGCGATCGCGCCCATGCGGGACAGGTGCGCCTGCAAGGCCTGCGCCGCCTCCACGAGTCGGTCGGGCAGCGGCTGCGACACCTCGATCGCGTCGAGTTCGCGGACCGCGTGTTCGGGGGAGAGCGCCTCCGCCAGGCAGGCTTGCAGCAACTCGTCCTTGTCGGCGAAGACCCGGAAGATCGTGCCCTCGCCGATGCCCGCGGCACGGGCGACCTTCGCGGTGGTCACCGCGGCGCCGTACTCGGCGATCAGCGGGATCGTGGTCTGGATGATCATCGCGCGCCGCTGTTCCGGCGACATGCCGGGGGCGCGGCGGCGGGTGGTTCGGTTTCGGTTCCCGTCGGGTGCTGTCATGGTTGCGAGACTACGGAGTGAGTCCTCACTCCGTCAATGAGTGAGGACTCACTCCGTAAACGTCAGGGCGAAGGAACGTCAGGGCGAAGTGCCCGTGAGGAGGGCCGGTTCACCGGCGGCTTCGCGGCCCGGCCGCCGCCCCTACACCCGCGCGGCCTCCTCCCCGGGCGCCTCCCGCACGGACGCCGGCTCCGGCTCCGGCCGCGTTTCGGGCAACGCGACGAAACAGGCCAGGCTCAACACCGCGACCCCGGTCAGCCAGCCGGCGACGCCCCACGGCGGCCGGGCGCCCTCCGACAGCGCCGTGGCGACGATCGGGGTCACCGCCCCGCCGAGCACTCCGGCCAGGTTGTACCCCACCGCCGCTCCGGTGCAGCGCACCCGCGGCTCGTAGAGCTCCGGAAGGTACGCGGCGATCACCGCGAACATCGTGATGAACGCGATCAACGCCACCATGAACCCCAGGAACATCAGCACCGGTTCCCCCGTGTCCAGCAGTGCGACCAGCGGGAACATCCACACCACCGAGAGGGCGCTGCCCGCCAGGCACAGCGGACGCCGGCCCACCCGGTCGCTGAGCAGTGCGACGGCCGGCGTCAGTGCCCCCTTGACCGCGACCGCCACCATCACGCACGTCAGCATCACCGAGGAGCTGACGCCGACCCGATCCGTTCCGTACGCGAGTGCCCAGGTCGACACCGAGTAGAAGGTCGCGTACCCCACGGACAGTGCGCCCGCGGTGAGCAGGACCAACCGCCAGTGGCCGCGCAGGACTTCGGCGACGGGGGCGCCCGCGCGTTGCCCCGTCTCGCTCAGTTCGCGGAACTGCGGGGTCTCCGTCAGCGAGGAGCGCAGCACCAGGCCGGCCGCGGCGAGCAGACCCGCCGCCCAGAACGGCACCCGCCATCCCCAGGACTGGAACTGAGCGTCCGTCAGATTTGCCGACAGCACCAGCATCATGCCGTTGGCGAGGAGGAACCCCAGCGGCGGACCCATCTGCGGGAAGCTCCCCCACAGTCCGCGCCGACCGGCGGGCGCGTGTTCGGCCGTGAGCAGGACCGCCCCGCCCCACTCGCCGCCCAGGCCGATGCCCTGGACGAAACGCAGCACCAGCAGCAGCGCGGGAGCCGCCGCCCCGATCGAGGCGTACGTCGGCACGCACCCCACCGCCACGGTGGCCGCCCCCGTCAGCAACAGCGATCCGAACAGCACCGGCCGCCGCCCGTAGCGGTCACCGATGTGCCCGAACACGACCGACCCCAGCGGACGGGCCACGAAGCCGACGCCGAACGTGGCGAACGCGGCGAGGGTCCCGGCCAGCGGCGAGAAGGACGGGAAGAACAACGGGCCCAGCACCAGCGCGGCAGCGGTGCCGTACACGAAGAAGTCGTAGAACTCGACGGCGGTTCCGACCAGTGAGGCGGTCGCGAGCCGCAACATCGACGGAGCTCCGCCCCGGCCGGACGCGGACGACGGAGGGCGACGGGTAGACATACCGGACCAACGCCGCTCACCCGGCGCCGGTTACGCCCGGGACCGGCCCGGACGGAGCGCACGTCGGGGGCACGGACGGTGCCGTGTGCCGGACCGTGTGCGACCCCTCGTCGGGACCGGGGTGCGTGCGGGTCGCCGGGCGGCCTGCCCGGTCCGGGCCCCGCTCCAGCCCGCGCGTGCGCACGGTTCGTGCGGCCCCGCCCGGCGAGCGGCACCCGTCCGGCGACTCATGCGCCTAGCCTTCCGGACATCGCCGCATTCGGCACGCGCACCATCACCAGAATCAGCGGGATCCGCGAGAACAGCGAGATCCGCGACACCAACGCAGCACTGCCGGACCCTCCGCGATCGCGCGGGTCACGGCATCTGCCCTTCTCGGAGGTTGCCCATGCTGGAGAGCATCGTCGTCGTCGGTGGAGGAACGTCGGGCTGGATGACGGCGTCCTACCTGAGTGCCGCATTCGGGGACCGGATATCCATCACCGTGGTCGAATCCGATCGGGTCCCCACGATCGGCGTGGGAGAAGCCACCTTCAGCACCGTCCGGCATTTCTTCGAGTACCTGGGACTGGCCGAGCGGGATTGGATGCCCGCGTGCAACGCCACGTACAAACTGGGAATCCGGTTCGAGAACTGGCGGGCGCCGGGGCACCACTTCTACCACCCGTTCGAGCGGCAGCGGGTGGTCGCCGGCTTCTCCCTGCCCGACTGGTGGCTGGCCCGGTCCTCCCCGGCCGGCCGCTTCGACGAGGAGTGCTTCCTCGTCGGCGCCCTCTGCGACAACGAGAGGTCGCCGCGCCACCTGGACGGTTCGCTGTTCGAGGGCGACCTGGCCGACCGTTCGCCCGGCCGCAGCACCCTCACCGAACAGGGCACCCAGTTCCCCTACGCCTACCACTTCGACGCCGCGCTGCTCGCCGGGTACCTGCGCGACTACGCCGTGGCCCGGGGGGTGCGGCACGTGGTGGACGACGTGGTGCGGGTGGCACAGGACGACCGCGGCTGGATCACCCATGTGGCCACCCGTACCCGCGGTGACCTGGCCGGTGACCTCTTCGTGGACTGCTCGGGCTTCCGCGGCCTGCTGATCAACGAGGCGGTCGGCGAGCCCTTCGACTCGTACCAGGAGACCCTGCCCAACGACAGCGCGGTGGCCCTGCGGGTCCCCGTGGACATGGAGCGCCGGGGGCTGCGCCCCTGCACCACGGCCACCGCCCAGGACGCCGGCTGGATCTGGACGATCCCGCTGTACGGCCGGATCGGCACCGGGTACGTATACGCGCGCGACTACTGCTCGGCCGAGGACGCCGAACGCACCCTGCGCGCCTTCGTCGGCCCCGCGGCCGACGACCTGGAGGCCAACCACCTCCGCATGCGGATCGGCCGCACCCGCCGCTCCTGGGTCAACAACTGCATCGCGGTGGGACTGGCGAGCGGATTCGTCGAGCCGCTGGAATCCACCGGGATCTTCTTCATCCAGCACGCCGTGGAACAACTCGTCAAACACTTCCCGGACTCCGATTGGAACCCCGGACTGCGCGACTCCTACAATCGGCTCGTCGGTCGGTGCATGGACGGCGTCCGGGAATTTCTGGTCCTGCACTACTACGCTGCCGCACGCGCGGACAACGCGTACTGGAAGGACACCAAGACCCGGAATATCCCCGACTCCCTCGCCGAACGCATCGAGCAGTGGCGGACGAAACTCCCGCACTCCGAGTCCGTCTATCCGCATTACCACGGATTCGAGGCGTACTCCTATGTGTGCATGGTCCTCGGACTCGGCGGAATTCCGCTGTCGCCGTCGCCCGGGCTGCGGCTCCTCGATCCCACCGCCGCGCAGCGGGAGTTCCGGCTGCTCGCCGCCCAGGCCGACGAGCTGAAACGTTCCCTGCCCAGCCAGTACGCCTACTTCGCCCAGTCCCGCTGACCGCGGCGCCGGGAGCCGTGGATCATGGCGGATCTGCTGGTGGCGGGGCTGCACCTGATCGCCCTGCTGGGAGTCCTCGCTCTGGTCGCAGCCGTCGGGCGGGTCGTCGCCGGATGGCTGAGGTTACCGCTCGTGATCGGGGAGATCCTGGTCAGCCTGCTGGTCGGCCCCGCACTGCTCGCCCTCGTCGGCAGGCACCGCTTCGACACGCTGTTCCCCGAGCAACTCGCCGACCCCCTCAAGGCGGTCGGCGAGATCGGCCTCGTCCTGTTCCTCGTCGGCGTCGTCCACGGCCTGGACCACGGCGCGGCCGACCGGGGGAACCGCACCCTGGTCCGGGTGACGGCCGGAGTGTTCCTGCTGCCACTGCTGACCGGGCTGGTGTTCGCCGGATGGGTGTGGTGGGCCGGGGGGCCCGCACTGCTCGGAACGGCTCCGCTGCCCGCGCTGGTGGTGATGCTGACGGTGGCGATGAGCGTCACCGCGGTCCCCGTACTGGCGTGCATCATCGACGAACGCGCGAGTGGGCTGGGCCGTTCCGCTCCGCTCGCCCTGCTGTCCGCCATCCTGCTGGACACCGTGGCCTGGTTGCTGCTCGCGGTGGCCCTCGGTCTGGCGGCCGGCGGACCGTGGGGCGTGGCCGGCGCGTTCGCGGCCCTCGGAGCCGGTGCGCTGGTGACCCGGTGGGGACGTTCGGTCCTGGGATGCCCGCACGTCGGCGCGGCGGCCGGGCGGCATCCGAGGGCCGCGGCCGTCGTCCTCGCGGTCATCGCCCTGGCCGCGGCGGCCGGGGCGCGCGAGGCCGGACTGACCGTCGTCCTCGGAGCCTTCCTCACCGGGGTGCTCCTGCCCAAGACCCAGGACGGCCCCTGGGAAGGGATGACCGAGCCGGTCGTCCGGCTCGGACGGCTGCTGCTGCCGGTGTTCTTCGTCGGCACCGGAATCACCCTGTTCACCGAGTCCCGCGCGACATTGCCCTGGGCCGCGACGCTGCTGTGCACCGCCCTGGCCGTCATCGGCAAGGTGGGCGGGGGGTACCTCGGCGCCCGCTGGGCCGGGGAGGACCGGGTCACCGCCCTGCGCGTCGGCGTCCTCGTCAACACCCGGGGACTCACCGAGATCGTCGTCCTCCAGGTCGGCTACGCGGCGGGCATCCTCACCCCCGGCCTGTTCCTCGCGATGCTGGTCATGGCGCTGGCCACGACCGGTCTGACCGGACCGCTGCTCTCCCTCATCGATCATCGCGTGGCCCGCCGCGAGCCGCGCACGCTCCAAGGCGGTGTGCAGTGAACCTGTCCGACACCATCACCCCCACCCGGTTCCGCGCGCTGATGGCGGGGTTCCCCAGCGGGGTCGCCGTCCTCACCGCGGCCGACACGACGTCCGGGCGGCCCTGGGGCATGACCTGCTCCGCGGTGTGCGCGGTCTCGCTGGCACCGCCGACGTTGCTGGTGTGCGTACGGGTGGGCAGCCCCACCCTGGACACCATGCTCCGGGCGGGACTGTTCGCGGTGAACCTCCTGCACGACGGGGCACGCGCCACCGCCGAACTGTTCGCCTCCGGCGCCCCGCACCGCTTCGACCAGGTGCGCTGGGAGCAGGGCGGGGGCCGCGGTGGCCCCCACCTCGTCGACGACGCGCACACCGTCGCGGACTGCGTGATCAGCGGCCACCAGGTGGTCGGCAGTCACACGGTCGTCTTCGGCGAGGTGTACGGAGTGCGGCAGCACCGGGTGCCCAGGCCCCTGCTGTACGGCCTGCGCCGGTACGCCGTGTGGCCGCACGACGGAGAGGAGGTCCCCCCGGGCCACACCGTCACCTGACCTGACACGCCATCTCCTTCGGGACGGTGCTCACGGGTCGACGGCCCGTTTGACGGTGCCGCTGCCGAGGAGCCAGCCCACCGCCGCGGTCGCCGCGGCGGCACGGCGACTGCGCGGCGACCCCGTCACCTGCTGCAACCGGGACTCGCCGGTGAGCGCGTCGGCAGCGGTGCGCGAGGAACGCAACGGAACGGTGGAAGCGCCGCTGCCGTGCACGATCAGGGTCGGCGCGGTGATCGCACCCAGCACCCCGCGCGGCTGGAGCCAGAAGACCTCGTTGAGCATCGCCCGGCCCAGCAGCAGGCCGGGGGAGTACCGCACCCGGCCGTCCGCGACCAGCTCACGGCCCGTCACCTCGTCCAGATAGCCGTCGTGCCAGGCGGTGGAGCCGTCCACGAAGTGCTCCTTGTAGTCGATCAGCGGATCGCACAGCACCAGACGGCGCACCTCGTCGCCGCGGCGCGCCGCGTAGCCCGCGGCCACCCCGCCGGTGAGGCCCGCCGCGACCAGGTCGATCTGCTCGGCCCCGGTCCGCTCCCGCAACAGACGGCTCCCCGCGCTGATCACATTGAGCAGCCCGGACAGACTCAGCTCGGCCTGCCGGCCCTCGCTGACCCCGTGGCCGGGCAGGTCGAAGCGGAGACCCGTCACCCCGCCGCGGGCCAGCGCATGCGCCACGGTGGTGTACAGCCCGCCCTGTTCCCGGGTGGCGCCCTCGGCGTGCAGGAACAGGGCCGCCCGCGCCCCCTCCGCGCCCGCCGCGGGGTCGGCGGGGGTCAACGTGCCCGAGAGCCACAAGCCGTCATGGGTGCGCAGATGGGTGCGCGACCCGTTCGATCCGATCCGGGGTGGTTCCACCCGCACGGTGGGATCCTCCATCACTCACACACTCCGTTCGGCTCGGGAACCGGGACGGACAGCCTGCCCCCGGGTGGGGGCGGACGATTCGTCGCACGGGGGATTCCGCTGGCTCGCACGGTGTGGGACGCCACGTCGTGCAGGTACGGGCGCACCCGGCAACCGCAAACCGTCAAGCCCCGCCGACGCGTGGGGATGTGGGCCCCACCCCCACCCCCGCACGATGGGCGGGGTGGGTTCCACGCCCTGGCCGCCGCCCCTGGCCGGCACCCGCCACCGGCGGTTCCGCAGCCGCGAGGGCCGACGGCCGGCCCTTCGGCACCCCACCGGCCCACGGTCGGGCAGGTGAGCCTCCCCGATCCGTCCCCTCCCCTTCCCTCCCCTTCTCCTATTCCTCCCCGTTGATCTCGTCCCCCTCCGAAGGAGTCCGGTGCGCAGGAACGGCCCCACCACCACGGGCACGGCCCGTCCGTCCCCGTCCCCCACGTCCCCCCGTGATCCGCTGCTCCCCGCCCCCGCACCCCCGGCGGCGGGACCCAAACGGATCACCGTGCTCGGCGCCGGCATAGCCGGACTGGTGGCCGCCCACGAACTCGAACGGCTCGGCCACCGCGTCCAGGTGCTGGAAGCCCGGTTGCGTCCCGGCGGCCGGGTCCGCACGCACGGCTTCGCCGGCCGCGGCCACGGCCCGCTCGTCGAACTCGGCGCGATGCGCATCCCCGCCGCCCACCGCCTCACCATGCAGTGGATCGACCGGTTGGGGCTGAGCGACCGGGTTCGGCAGTTCCGGCCCCTCTTCTCGGACGACGCCAGCTACTTGGAGACCACCGCAGGGCACGTACGGGTCCGGGACGCCTCGCCGGCGCTCGTGGAGGAGTTCCGCCGGAGCCTGCCGCCGGGCCACCGCTACCGACCCGAAACCGTGCTGTGTGCCGCATGGCTCGCCGCGAGCGTCGACGCCGTCGCCCCCGGCACCTTCGGCCGGGCCCTGCTCTCCGGACTGCACGGGGAACTGCTCGACCTGCTCGCGGACATCGACGTGCGCCCGTACCTCGTGGACGGCCCCGTCCAGCGCGTCGACCTGAACCGATTCTTCGCCCACCACCAGGGGTTCGCGGCGAACGGCAGGTTCCGCTACTTCTTCAACGACGTGGTCACCGAGACCTCGTCGGCGTTGTTCCGACTCGACGGGGGCATGGACCAGATACCCGGGCGGCTGGCCCGACGGCTGCGCGGCCCGGTGCGCTGGGGACAGCGGGTCCTCGGACTGCACGTACGGCCGGACGGGGTCCTGGTCGACGTCCGACACGGCCTCGCGGTCCGCCGGTTGGTCTCTGACCACGTCCTGTGCACCCTGCCGTTCTCGGTGCTGCGCCGGATGCCGCTCACGGGCGTCGGCCCCGAGAAGACCGCGGTGGTCAACGACATGCAGTACTGGCCCGCCACCAAGATCGCACTCCACTGTCGGGAAGCCTTCTGGGAGCACGACGGCATCAGCGGCGGCGGCTCCTTCACCGGCGGACTCACCCGCCAGACCTACTACCCGCCCGTGGAGAGCGACCCCAGGCTCGGTGCGGCGCTGCTCGCCAGCTACACCATCGGCCCGGACGCGGAGGCCCTGAGCGAGGTGCCCCGGGAGAAGCGCGTCGGCACCGTCCTCGGCGAACTCAGCGCCGTGCACCCCGAACTCGGCGCACCCGGCATGGTCCTCGGCTCCGAGAGCCAGGTGTGGGGCGAGGACCCGTTGAGCCGGGGCGCCGCCTCGGTGCGCTGGAGCAAGGACCCCGTCACCGCGGAGGAGGAACGCGCCCTGGCCGCCGTCTCCCAGGGCGGCCTGTTCTTCGCCGGGGAACACTGCTCGTCGACGCCCGCGTGGATCGAGGGCGCCCTCGCGTCGGGACTGGCCGCCGCCGAGGAGATCCATGCGCACGCCGTGCCCCGCCGGGCGACGACCGCCGTGCCCCGGGCGGGCGCCGGAGGCACCCGGTGACGCCGGAGGGCCACCGCATCTGCCACCCAGGAGGTCTGATGAACGCTCCCCAGCCCGCCGCGTCGCACACCGACGTGTTGATCGTCGGCGGCGGACCGACCGGCCTCGCCACGGCCCTGGAACTGCGCTCGCGCGGAGTCGACTTCGTGCTCGTCGAAGCGGGCGACGGCACCGTCACCCACCCCAAGGTCAGCAGCATCGGCCCCCGTTCCATGGAGTTCTTCCGCCGCTGGGGCGTTTCCGACCGCCTCCGCCACTCGGGCTGGCCCGGCGACCACAGCCTCGACGCCGTGTGGGTGACCCGCGTCGGCGGCCACGAACTGTTCCGGCTGCCCCGCCACACCATGGACACCCGCCCCCCGTTCCGGCACACCCCGGAGCCCGACGCCGTCTGCCCCCAGCACTTGCTGGAGCCGCTGCTGCGCGCGGAACTCGGGGAACGGCCCGACGGGCCGGTCCGCATGCGGACCCGCATGGACCGCTTCCAGACGACCGACGACGGAGTGCGCGCCACGCTGATCG
Organism: Streptomyces sp. NPDC059816; assembly: GCF_042732055.1. NCBI lineage: Bacteria > Bacillati > Actinomycetota > Actinomycetes > Kitasatosporales > Streptomycetaceae > Streptomyces > Streptomyces sp. NPDC059816. Next base: position 102,377 of record NZ_JBHWIQ010000014.1, on the reverse strand, counting down.
AGGCGGACACCGGGCGGACCACCACCCTCCACGCCCGCTACCTCATCGCCTGCGACGGCACCGGCTCCGCGGTCCGCAAGAGCTGCGGCATCCCAGCCCCGGCCCGGCACCGCACCCAGGTCTTCCGGAACATCCTCTTCCGGGCACCGCGGCTGCGCGCCGAACTCGGTGACCGCAACGCCAGCTTCTACTACCTGTTGATGTCCTCCGCCCTGCGGTTCCCGCTGCGCGCCCTCGACGGCGCCGGCCTGTACCGCTTGACGGTCGGCCTCCAGGGCCACCCCGACTCAGCTGTCGACGCGGACGTCCTGGTCCGTCGGGCCATCGCCCACGACAGCCCCGTCGAGGTGCTGTCGGACAACACCTGGCACCTCGTGCACCGGGTCGCGGACACCTTCCGGGCCGGACGGGTGTTCCTCGTGGGGGACTCCGCGCACACCCTCTCGCCGTCCGGCGGCTTCGGCATGAACACCGGCATCTGCGGCGCGGCCGACCTGGGGTGGAAGCTCGCCGCCGCACTCGACGGCTGGGCCGGCCCCGCCCTCCTGGACAGCTACACCACCGAGCGGCGGCCCGTCGCCCTGGAAGGGCTGGAGGAAGCCAACCTCAACCTCCTGAGGGCGATGGGGCGGCAGGTCCCCGACGCGCTGAACGACGACACCCCCGAAGGCGAACGGTTCCGTCAGGTGATCAGCGCGGCCCTGGCCCGCGGGGGAGTGGGCCGGGAGTTCGACGCCCCGGAGATCCACCTGGGGTTCAGCTACGAGGACTCCCCCCTCGTCGTCCCGGACCCCACCGTGCCCGTGGGGGCGCAACCCGACCGGCGGCCCAACACCCGCCCCGGCTCCCGCGCCCCGCACGTGTGGCTGACGCCCGGCAGATCGACGCTGGACCTGTTCGGCGAGGGCTTCGTCCTACTGGCCTTCGCCCCGTCCGAACGCACCGACGGCTTCGCCCGTGCCTTCGCGACCCGGGGCGTGCCGCTCACCGTCCACCGCTGCGCGGTGCCCGAAGCCGCCACCGCCTACGAACGGCCGTTCGTCCTGGTCCGCCCCGACGGCCACGTGGCGTGGCGCGGCCGGGTCCTGCCCGTCGACCCCGCCGCCGTGGCCGCCCGGGTCACCGGTGCGCACCCCCGACCCGACGCAGCCGAGGGACCGTCATGACCCGGGCACCGGCCCGGCCCGCGCTGCCCCCCTTCAGCCTGACCGGATGGCCCACCGAACGGCTCGCCGACCCGTACCCCGTCTACCGGCGCTACCGCGAGGAGGCCCCCGTCCACCGGGCCGCCCCGGCTCCCGACCCGCCCGACGCCCCCGCCACCTTCTACGTCCTGGGCCACGACGAGGTCGCCGCCGTCCTCAGCGGCGCCGCGTACGGCCGCAGCGCCCGGCGCGCCGCCACCGCCTCCACGCGCGCCCCGGAGCTGGTCCCCGAGGACCGTCCGACGCTGCGCGCCATGGTCCAGAACTGGCTGGTCTTCCTCGACCCGCCCCGCCACACGGAACTGCGGTCCGTCCTCAACCGGGAGTTCTCCCCCGCAGTGGTCACCCGGCTACGGGGGCGCATCCGGACGATCGCCGCCGACCTGCTCGCCGACCTCGGCCGCGAGGCCCGCCGGGACGGCAGCACCGACCTCGTCCGGTCGTTCGCCGCGCCCTTCCCGATCCTGGTCATCTCGGAACTGCTCGGCGTTCCCCCCGAGGACTGGCCCTGGCTCCGGGACCAGGCCGTGGCGGTCCAGCAGGCGAGCAGCAGCCGGGCGGGGCAGTGTCCGGCCGCCCACCAGATCGCCGACCGGGCCGCCCGGCAGCTCACCGACTACTTCCTGGACCTCGCCGCCCGTCGCCGCGCAGCCCCGGGACCGGACCTCGTGTCCCTCCTCGTCTCGGCGCAGACGCGGGGCGCACCGCTGAACGACACGGAGACCGTCGCGACCTGCGTGCACCTGATGACCGCGGGCCACGAGACCACCACCAACACCCTCGCCAAGGCGGTCCTCACCCTGGGTGCCCGGCCCGCGGCCTGGGCCGCCCTCCGGGAACGGCCCCTGGTCCCGCTGCCGGCCGTCGACGAACTGGTCCGGTTCGACCCGCCGGTGCAGACGGTCACCCGCTGGGCCTACCAGGAGGTGACCCTGGGCGGCCTGGACGTTCCGCGCGGCAGCAGACTCGTCGCCGTGCTCGGGGCCGCCAACCGCGATCCGGCCCGCTTCCCCGAGCCCGACGCGCTGCTCCTGGACCGCCGGGGCCGCAACCTCGGCTTCGGGCTCGGCATCCACTACTGCCTGGGCGCCAACCTGGCCCGCACCGAGATCGAGATCGGGCTCGGGCTGCTGCTGGCGGCCCTCGACGACCTCGGCGGGCTCCGGGGCCCCGACGGCTCCGGAGCCCTCACCGTGACGGACGTCGAGTACCCCGACGACCTCGTCTTCCACGGTCCGTCACGGCTCCGGCTGCACCTGGGCTGAGGGCGCGGACGCCCGCACCAACACCTCGTCCAGGTACCCGGCGAGCCGCCCGACCGGGTCACCGTCCGGCAGGTCGACCACCGCGCCCACGTGTCCGTCCGGTCGGACCAGGACCAGCCGGGCGCCCTTCACCTGGTAGGCGTGGTGGGCCGCCGTCTCCCCGGACGGCACCGCGTGCACGGCCACCATCCCCGGATAGCGGTCGTCCAGCGCCTCCGCCAGCTCCACCACGTTCACCGCGGGGGCCGGGCCGTCGCCACCGCGGTCGAAGCACAGCAGGTGGTAGCCGCCCCCGTGGGTCAGTTCCAGCACGCCCCGGCCCCCCTCACCCTCCGCACCGCCGCGGCCGACCGGGGCGTACGGTGCGCGGTCCCCGGGGCGCAGCCGCCCGGTCGCCGAGCCGTCGCGGGACACCGCGCGGCTGCCCCGGTAGGTGATCCACAGCTGCGAGAAGATGTGGAAGAACAGCCGCCGCACCGGTGCCAGCCTGCTGACCGTGCCGATGACCCGGGTCACCACCCGGGTCCGCATCCACACCGCGAGCGCGTTGTTCCCGGTCTCCGCCCGGAACCCGAGGTCCGTGCGCTTGAGGACCGCCCGCGCGACCGGGCGCCGTTCCGCGTCGTAGGTGTCCAGCAGCCACGCCGGTGCGTGCCCGTGCGTCACCTGGGCCAGCTTCCACGCCAGGTTGACCGCGTCGCCGATCCCCAGGTTCAACCCCTGACCGCCCGCCGGGTTGTGGATGTGCGCGGCGTCCCCGACGAGGAAGCAGTTCCCCGACCGGAACCGGGACGCGATCCGGCTGTGGAAGCGGAACATGGACGCCCACACGATGTCCTGGAGACCGGCGTCCACCCGGAAGTAGTCGGCGAACCAACGGTGCAGCACCGCCGGATCCAGCGGCGCGTACGCCTCGTGCGAGGCCTGCGAGGCATCCCCGCCCCGGTGGATCCACGGCGGCACCACCCCGAACAGCCGGCACCGGCCGCTGGCGAGCGGGAGGATGCCGACGAAGCCGCCCCGCGTCAGGTTCAGCCGCATCCCCTGCACCCCGAGGTCCACGTCGAGGGTGACGTCCGCGAGCATGCCGCTCTGCGGGTACGTCCGCCCCCCGAAGTCCAGCGCCAACAACCGGCGTACGGTGCTGCTGGCCCCGTCCGCGCCGATCAGCCACCGTGCCGTCACCGTCCCCGGCGCACCCCCGTGCCGCACCCCCACCCGCACCCCCCGGCCGGTGTCCGTCAGGTCCTCCACCCCGGTGTCCCACTCGACGGCCACCCCGTGTTCGGCCAGCGCGTCCACCAGCAGCTGCTGGGTCTCGAACTGCTCCAGGGCCAGGGCGTACGGGAACCGGGTCCAGGCCGCCGTGCCCTCGCCCGCGAGCGGCATCCGCCCGACGTGCCGGCCCCGCTCGTGGATCGCCACCTGGGTGATCGCCAACCCTCGCGCCACCGCCTGCTCCGCCACCCCGAGCCGGTCCAGCAACTCCAGGGTGCGGGCGTGCACGATGGCCGCCCGCGCCTCCTCGACGGGGCCGGACCCCCGGTCGACGATCCGTACCCGTACCCCGTGCTGCGCCAACGCCAGGGCGGCGGTCAGCCCGCTCGGTCCCGCCCCGGCGACCAGGACGTCGCAGTCGTGTGCATCGTGCATGTGACCCCTCAGCGTGGAAGTCGCCTCCGGGCCCGGCTTCGGACCCACTCGCCCGAGTCTGACCGCCGGGCGCATCCGTCCGCATCGCGCGCCGTACGACACGGCGGACGGTTCTCGTCGCCGGCCGACCACCGGGGGCGTCCCGGCGGAGGGGACCACGCGGGGCGCGGGGGCGCGTCACCCTACGCGAGTGCGCGGTATCCGGCGCGCCCCCGCCCCCGCCCGCTTCCGGCCCCGGTGCCCGGCCGGATAGGTTCTGGCCCTCCCACGACGGCCCACGTGCCCCGAATCCGTCCGGGAAATCCCCCCGAGCCGCCCCGAATCCACCGAGACCGGGGTCGATCACCCCGATGAGGACGTGCCGATGAGTGACGAGGAGTCCCGCGTGCACAACCGCCCCGAGCCGTTCTTCGACGACCTCGCGGACCTGTACGAACGCTTCACCCGGGTCCGCGACGCGGCCACCAGCCCGGTCCGCTCCTGGCTGGTGAGCCGCCTCCCGCCGGGCACCCGGGCCGTCGACATCGGCTGCGGCAGCGGCAACAACTGCGTTCTGCTCGCCGAACGCTACGACCACGTGGTCGGCGTCGACATCTCCCGCCGCATGCTCGACATCGCCGCCACCAAACCCTCCCGCGTCCCGGTCCGCTACCAGCACCGCAGCGCCCTGGACCTGACACCCGCCGTCGACGGCCGCTTCGACCTGGTGCTCTCCGTCAACGCCGTGTTCCACCTCGGCCCGGCCACCGAAGTGCTGCCCCGACTGCGGGACCTCGTCGCCCCCGGCGGACGCCTGGTGGTCATCGACATCACCCAACCGGACGACGAGGAGGTCGCGCGCCCCGCCCAACAGAGCGCGTACGCCTTCGACACCGCCCGCACCCTGTACGAGGTGTCGGGCGACGTGGACGCCGCCGCCGACTCGCTGCGGATGATGCTGCACCCCCGTTGGCTGGAGATGAGCGCCGCCCACATGCCCCTCACCTACGCCGAGTTCGCGCACGCCTACCGCGCCCACCTGCCCGGCGTCACCCTCACCAAGGACCTGATCCCCACCATGAGCGCCGCGGTGTGGGACGCCCCGTGACGCCCGTGAAGCCCGGCGCCCCGCGCGTCCCCCGGGAGCCGCGGTGGTGAGCGGACCGACGATCCGGCGCACCACCGTCTGCGTCGTCGGCGGCGGCCCGGCGGGCGCGATGCTCGGGCTGCTGCTGGCCCGCTCGGGGGTGGCGGTGGTGGCCCTGGAGAAGCACGACGACTTCCACCGCGACTTCCGCGGCGACACGGTGCACCCCGCCACCCTCCAGGTCCTCGACGAACTCGGCCTCGTCGACCGGTTCCACGAGCTGCCCCACCAGAAGGTCACGACCATCGGCGTGGTCCAGGAGGGCCGCCGCATCGACATCGCCGACTTCTCCCGGCTGCGCATCGCCTACCCGTACATGGCCTTCGTCCCGCAGTGGGACTTCCTCGACCTGATCACCGGCGAGGCCGCCCGCCATCCCACGTACCGGCTGTCGATGGGCACCGAGGCCGTCGGAGTGCTGCGCTCCGCCGACGGCCGGGTCAGCGGCGTCCGTGCCCGGGGACCCGACGGCGAGACGGAGGTCCACTGCGCCCTGGTCGTCGCGGCCGACGGCCGGCATTCGGCGCTGCGCGCGGACGTCGGCGCCCGGCCGCGGCTGATCGGCCGCTCCCTCGACGTCGCCTTCTTCCGGATCTCCCGGCGGTCCACCGACCCCGACGAGGGCATCTGCGTACGCGTCGGCAACGGCAAGGTCTTCGGCGCCACCGACCGCGGCAGCTACTGGCAGATGTCGTACGAGACCGTCCGCGGCGGCTTCGCCCGGGTGCGCCGCGAGGGGCTGGACGCCTTCCGCGCCGACCTCGCCGCCCTGGTGCCGTTCCTCGCCGACCGGGTGCACGAACTGCGCTCCCTGGACGAACTGAGCATCCTGGAGGCCCGGATCGACCGCTTGGACCGGTGGCACCGACCGGGCCTGCTGTTCATCGGGGACGCCGCGCACGCCATGTCACCGGTGGCCGGCTTCGGCGTGAACCTCGCCGTGCAGGACGCCGTCGCCGCCGCCAACGCCCTCACCGCACCGTTGCTCCGCACCCAGCGCACGGGCGTCCCCTTCGACGACACGCGGCTCGCCGCGGTCCGCCGCCGCAGGCTGCTCGCCACCGTACTGTCGCAGGGGCTGCAACGGGGCACCCAGCGCTTCGGCATCGACACCACGGTGAAGGAGGCACGACAGCCGCCCGCCCCCCGGCTGTTCGAGCGGTTCGGGCCCGCGCAACTGCTGATGAGCCGGGTCATCGGGCTCGGGTTCCGCCCCGAACACGTCCGCACGCCACCCGCCCCCGATCAGGAGAAGGACGCGTCATGACAGCACACGCCACGACCGGGGGCGAGGAGTCCGGGGAGCCCGGGGAGCCCGTCCCCGGCGCGTCCGACGCGAGCAGTGGACCGGTGGGGAGCGGGGCCGCCGACCGGATGATGTCCATGATCACCGGATACTGGCGGACGCAGATCGTCCGGACCGTCGCGGAACTGTCGATCCCCGACCACCTCGCCGACGGACCGTTGACCGCCCTCGCCCTCGCCGAGCGGATCGACGCCGACCCGGACGGCGTCGCTCGACTGCTGCGGGCCTGCGCGTCCCTCGGGCTCGTCGAGGTCGACGCGGACCGCCGGTTCCACCGCACGCCCCTGCTCGACACGCTGCGCACCGGATCGCCGCACTCCCTGCGCACGATCGCCCTGGTCCACGGTTCGCCCGGCCACTGGCTGCCCTGGGGACACTTCCCGCAGGCCGTGCGGTCCGGAACCCCACAGACCTCGGCGGCACTGGGACGGGACATCTGGGCGCACTTCCTCGCCCACCCCCGGGAAGGAGAACGGTTCGCCTCCTCGATGACGGAGCTGACGGCCCACCTGGCCGAGGAGGTCGCCGCCCTGCTCGACACCACCGGAGCCCGGGTCGCGGTGGACGTCGGGGGAGCGAACGGCGCCCTGGTGCACGCCCTGCTGCGCGCCGACACCCGACTGCGCGGCATCGTGGTCGACCTGCCCGCCGTGGCGGCGACCGCGCTCGCGACGGCGCAGCAGGCGGGGCTGAGCGACCGGGTCACCGTGCTCGGCGGCTCCTTCTTCGACCCGTTGCCCCCGGGCGACCTCTTCCTGCTCAAGGCGGTGCTGCACAACTGGGACGACGACGCGTGCGTGGCCGTGCTGCGCAACTGCCGCACCGCACTGAACCCGGGCGGTCGGGTCGTCGTGGTCGAGATGCCGCTGGGCCCGCCCGGAGAGCCGGGGTTCGCCCCGCTGCTCGACCTCGACATGCTGGCGGTCCTCCCGGGTCGCGAGCGCGAACTGACGCACTACGACACGCTGTTCGAGGCGGCGGGACTGCGCCGTACGAGGGTCACCCCCACCCGCTCCCCGCAGAGCATCATCGAAGCGGTGGCCGGATGAGCCGCCCGGGCCCCACCGTTCGGGCCCGGGCGCCGTCCGCTCAGCCCGCCGTCAGGGGCCGCCGAAGGGGGGACCCGACCCGTGGGCGCCGGGTGCACAGACGATCCGGGTGAGGTCCACCCGGGACTGGATCGCCAACTTCCGGTAGATCTGCCGCAGGTGGAAGCTGACCGTGTGCGGTGAGATGAACAGCTCTCCAGCCACCTGACGGTTCGTCAAACCCCGGGCCACCAGGTGCGCCACCTTCTCCTCCGCGCCCGTCAGGCTGTCCCAACCGGTCTGCGGACGGGCCACCAGGTTCCAGTGCCGGCGCCGTACCCCCAGCCTGCGCAACCTCCGGCGGACCCGCGCCGAATCGCGTTTGGCGCCCAACGCGTCGTACCCGGCCATCGCCGTGTTGAACGCACCGATCGCGCCCTCCCGGTCACCCACGCCCAACAGCACCCCCAGGTCCTCGGTCACCGACGCGACGGCCCACGGGTCGGTGTAGTCGTCGGCCGCCCGGGCCAGCAGCGCACCGTCCCCGTCGATCAGGGCCCGCCCGTGCGCCGCCGCGGCGGTCACCGTCGGGTGGTCCGGTGCCGTGGCGGCGATCTGCTCGGCGCTGTCCGCCATCCGGGCGGCGAACTCCCGGTCGCCGGCGGCCAGCGCCGTGCGCACGCACCATGCCGTGGCCGACGGGTCCTCCAGCACCAACTGCCGCCGCAGCCCCGCGTCCTGCCGGGCGGCCCGCAACACCTCCAGCGCCTGTTCGGCCCCCCTCCGCGCGGCCGTTACCTGGGCTGTGATGAGGCACCGCATGGCCCACCACGGGCGCGGCGGCCCGTCCGGCGTGCCCGTCGTCTCCCACTGGGCCTGGCGTTCCAGCGCCTCCGCCAGGTCACCACGGCGCAGCGCCACCGCCACGAGCACGGCCCGCAGATGCGGTTCGCACAACGGCATCCGGGCCTCGGCGGAGGCGGTGAGCCCCGCGGTCGCCAGGGTCTCCGCCTCGCAGAGGTCACCGCACGCGAAGCGCGTCCACGCGCGCAGTGCGTACGGCAACGGTTCCAGCACGCCGTTCGACTCGGTGTCGATGGTGCGCTGGATCGCCTCGACCGTCGCCGCGGCCTGGTCGAGCCGGCGCAGCTTGATGAGGACCCATGCCTTGTTCCACAGCGCGTTGCCCTGCCAGATGCCGGCGGTGCGCCCGCCGGGCGGCGCGTCCGGGCCGAGCAGGGCGAGCGCTTCGTCCAGCCGGCCCTCCGTCCACCGGGCCGTGGCCCGGATGGTGCGGGCCGCCGACCGTTCGTCGTCGTGGTGGGCCGTCTCGTCCCCCAGCACCTCGTCGGCCGCCGTCAACGCGGCCCGCTCGTCGAGTTGGGAGAGCATGGTGAGCCTCAGCAGCAGCGGGGACGGGCCTTCCTGTTGAGGCCGGGTGCCGGTCGCGCAGACGTGTCCCGCGGCGTGCTGGAGCACCTGCGGCACGGCGTCGGCGTCCCCGCGCAGCAGCAGCGCCGTCGCCAACCAGGCGCGCAACGGCCAGGTCGAGGGGGAACGGCCGACGGGGTCGTCCGGGGGGCGGGCCCCGTCCGGGTCATCCGCGTGGTCGGGACGTGCGTGCCGGTGCACGGTCAGGACCCGCTCGGCGATCTCCACCGCACGGTGCAGATTGCCGGAGCGCACCAGGGCGGCGGTCGCGGTGGTGGCCAGGTCGAGGTAGGCCGGTTGCGCGGGCCGGGTGATGTCGAGCCCGCGCAGCGCCAGCGCGGCGGCGGCCTGCGGCGAGACCGGGAGGAGCCGGTCCGCGGCGGTCCGGATGGTGGTGATGGCCTGGGTGTCGTCCGCGTGCGCGCAGTGCACCAGGTGCACCGCCGCCGCCGTGCCGTCCCCGAGTTGACCGAGGATCATGTTGGCGGCCTGCCGGTGGAGCAGGGAACGCATCAGCTGGGGCACGGTGCCCAGCACGGCGTACCAGATCGGCTCGCGATGGAAGGAGAACTCCTCGGCGCCACTGGTGAGCAGCCCCGCCGCCAGCGACTCCTGGAGGGGGCCGAGGAGTTGGACGGGGCGTTCGTCGGCCATCTCCGCCAGATCGCGCGGGATGAACGAGGGACCGAGCACCGCCGCCACCTGGAGGAGCCGTTGGGTGCCCGGCGCGAGACGGTCCAACCGGTCGCGCATCAACCGCAGGAAGGCCGCGGGCAGATGGGCACCCGGATCGGCGGCGACGGCCGAGGTGAAGCCGGACACGAGGGGTTCGGCCGCCAGCGAGACGGTGTCCCCGACGATCCGCAGGCACTGTTCCTCCACCAGCCCCCGCACCAGTTCCACGATCGCCTGCGGGCTGCCCCCGAGGCTCTCGCCGAGGGCCCGCACGTCGTCGCTGGGGCGGGCGCCCAGCAGATCGCCCATCAGGTCGGCGACCGCCTGGTCGTCGAGCGGTTCCAGCGGGGGGAGCCACTGGGCGCGGTGCGTGGTCAGATTGCGCAGGAGCAGTCCGTTCGCGGAGCGTGCGTCCTCGGTGCGCATCGTGAGCAGCCACCGCACGGGCACGGTCAGGAGCTTGAGGGCCAGCCCGCACAGGGTGCGCAGTTGCACCGGGTCCGCCCACTGGGCGTCGTCGACGACGACCAGCACCGGGCCGCGCCGCAGCCCCGCGTCGATCTGCGCCTGGATCTGCACCGGTCCGGTGGGTCGGACCGGCCGGGGGATCCTGGTCGCCGAGGAGCGTCCGGTGGCCGAGGAGGTCTCGTCGCCCCGCCAGGCACCGGTGGTGGAGCAGTCGAGCACGGTGTAGCCCAGCGCCTCGGCGAGGGTGCCGGACTCCTGGAGCAGCCGGGTCTTGCCGCTCCCGGCGGGCGACTCCAGCAGGGTGATGCCGCCCTGGCGGCCCTCGGAGGTCGTGAGGAGACCGGCACGTATTTGCTCCAGGTGGCCGTCGCGCCCGCGGAGCGGACGGACGACTATCCGGGAGAACTGCGGGGCCGGGTCGTCCGGTTTTTCGAGGGTCTTCGCAATCATGGTCTCTCCTGCACAAGGGGGTGAGGGTCCCGCGTGCCACCGGCCCGCCGCCGGGCACCGCCGCGGCAGGGACAGGCCGGCCCGGGGTTCCCCGCGCCCGGCGGCCGGGTCGGGCGTCGCCCGGGGGGCGTCGGGTCCGTCGTCCGTCGGAACTCCCGGAGCGTTCCCCGAAGCCGTGGCACACGGGTCCGGACCGCCGAGGGGGTTGCGCGACCGTCGAGGTGCGGCGCGCGGTGGCTGCCGCCGGTGACGTCGATTCCGGCGGCGCGTGGTGAGGACGCTTTCCTTCGACGGATGGTGTCGGCCATTTCCGCTGGGCCTCCGTGCCGCGCGGTGCGATAACCGGCGGCCGTCATGAAATGAAGTACCGGTGGGGTGAATGCCTCGGACCGGATTCGATCCCGGAAAAGAGTCGAGGGAAGCCGGGGCATTCTTCGCTGTCTGATGAAGCAACCTCAGCATACGCACGGGTCAAGGTCGTCGGGAAGGGTGACTGCCTTCGGCTCGGGTCGACGCTCCGCGCATTGCGGGCGTGATCTTCCGAACTGAATGGCGGATTCCACGGTGTGGTATTTCGGATGCCCTTGGAGAGCCCTCCGGCGCGCCTGGGAGATATGCCGCACTTGGTAACTTACTTACCCTTTGGATGTTTTGATACCTGCCGTGTCTGAAGTGGCCACCGTTTCCCCTGCGTCTGTTGTGGTGACGTGGAGCCATCTTCTGGCCTTCGGTAGGGGGTCGCGCTGGCCGATCCGGCCCTTCCGGCTGTTCCCCTCCTCGCTCGGCGGGAGCGCGAGGGCCGCCTCCCGGCCTCCGCGGCAGGGCCCCTTCGCGCCTCTGCCGTCGGGCCATCCGGGCCCGGCTACAAGGGAGTCGGGCCGGCCCGTTCATCGTGCCGAACCTCTGCACTGCCTGCGCCATCCCGTGGCTGGCGGTCGTCCCTCAGGGGCGTGCGCTGGTCGTATCCACGGAGAGGGCGGCGCGCAGGCCGTTGTCCGGGACGCACTGAGCACCGCTGTACGGCCCGAGCGCCCCGCTGGCTCGCCTCCGGTCGAAGGGGGTTCGACGTCGACACGCCGTCCGGATCGACCCCGTGCCCCGGAGCGTGTTCCGCATGCGTCCCGTTGGACCCCTGGCGCCCCGCTCTCCTCGGCGACGGCTGCTCGCGCTCACCGCTGTCCTCGCTGTTCGATCGACGGGGCGCACGCCGGTGTGGGGCCGGCAGCTCATTGCCCTCTTGGTGCACCAACAATCCGTCCGGGTAATCCCGCGCCCCCTGGCGCGCCCCTGCTGAGTCTGCCCGAGCGAAAAGCCCCGGCGCCCCGGGCGGGGTCGCGCACTCTTCTCGCCCTCACCTTCCGATGGTCGGTGTCCGATCTCTTCGGCGGGCCCGGCGCGGGGCATTCCGAAGAACGTCATCGAGCATCCGGACGGCAAACAGAGGTGCCCCAGCCGTTCAACGGGAAACCGTGTGTCCATGGGCGTGTGAACGGCGCCGTCGGTCGGCGGGGAATCCGATGCGGACTTGTGGTGACCGGAAATTCACCCACTGCCGAAAAAGAGTCGTGTGTCGTCGGATACCGGAAGACCGGATCGGGCGCCCGCGTCGCTGGTGGAGAGCGCTCGCCGTATTTCCTGAAGCCGTGTCATGAATTCACGCGGGTCCCGGAAATGCGCCCCAGCCAGGACAGTGCGCCGGTTCCGCTCCCCATCGCCCGTCCGTGCTCCACCCGGCGCCGCCCGCCCCGACTCCGCGCCGCCCGCCCCGGAGTCCCTGCCGCCGGCCCCGACGGGAGATCCTGCCGCAACCGGTGACACGATGGGACGCGGCTCGTATATTGCGGCGCGGCACTGAAGTTACCCGCGAGTTCAGGAGGATGGATGTCGCCCCTGCCCCGTCGCGCACGCCATCGGCTGTTCGCCCTCGCCACCACCACCGCCTGCGCCGCGGTCCTCCTGGGTGCCCCGCCGCCCGCCGCCACCGCGGCGGGGAACGGCCCGGCGGACCCCTACCTCATCGGCCGGGGCATCGCGGACGTGACCGGCGAAGCCGCCGAAACCGGGATGATGGGCTACTCCAGCTTCGACCAGAAGACCTCGGGCATCCACGGGCGGCTGCGCTCCCGCGCGTTCGTGGTGCAGGACCGGTCCAGCGGGGGTCGGGTCGTCTACGTCAACGCGGACCTCGGCATGATCTTCCAGGCCGTCCGCCAAGGCGTGCTCGCCCGCCTCGCCGAGCGGTACGGGGACCTGTACGGAGAACGGAACGTCCTGTTGTCCGCCACGCACACCCACTCCGGGCCGGGCGGCCACTCGCACCACCTCGCGTACAACCTGTCCGTCCTGGGGTTCCAGCAGGGCACCTACCGCGCGGTCGTCGACGGCATCGTCGAGTCCGTGGTCAAGGCCCACCAGGACCTCGCCCCCGGAACGATGAGCCTGGGCACCGGCACCCTCACCGATGCGAGCGTCAACCGTTCCCGCAGCGCCTTCGACCGCAACCCTGCCTCGGACCGTGCGGCCTTCCCCGGTGCCATCGACCCCGCCATGACCGTGCTGCGGTTGCGTCGCGACGGCGAGGACGTGGGCGCCATCAGCTGGTTCGCGACCCACAACACCTCGATCACCAACAAGAACACGCTGATCAGCCCCGACAACAAGGGCTACGCCTCGTACGCCTGGGAGCACGACCACCAAGGCGTGCGCTACCTCGACGACACCCCGGGCTTCGTCGCCGCGTTCCCCAACACCAACGCCGGGGACCTGTCGCCCAACCTCCACCTCAAGCCCGGCTCCGGACCCACCGAAGACGAGTTCGAGAACGCCCGGATCATCGGCGAGCGGCAACTCCTCAAGGCCCGCGAGGTCCACGCGAGGGCGACCCCCGTCACCGGCACCGTCGACGCCCGCATCACCCACGTCGACATGGAGGACGTCACCGTCGCCGGGGCGTACACGCCCGACGGCACCGTGCAACGCACCTGTCCGGCCGTGGTGGGCGCCTCGACCCTCGCGGGCAGCGTGGAGGACGGCCCCGCCCTGCCCGGTTTCACCGAAGGCACCCGCAGCCCCGTCGCCTCGATCGTCGACGCCCTGCGCATGGACACCCCGAGCTGGCTCAGGACCTGCCAGTACCCCAAGGCGAGCCTCGTCCCCACCGGCCTGATGAACCACGTCCACCCGGTCACCCCGCGGGTCCTCCCGCTCCAGATCATGCGGATCGGGCCCCTCCACCTCGTCGCCGCCCCCGGCGAGTTCACCATCACCGCCGGGCTGAGGGTGCGCCGCACCGTCGCCCGCGAACTGGGCGTACCCCTCGAACACGTGCTGCTCCAGGGGTACGCCAACGCCTACGCCCAGTACGCGACGACCCCCGAGGAGTACGACGCCCAGCAGTACGAGGGCGGCTCCACGCTGTACGGCCGCTACACCCTGCCCGCCTACCAGCAGGAGTTCGCGAAGGTCGCCGCGTCGCTGCGGGCCGGCACGCCCCTCCACCCCGGCGCGACGGTGCCCGACGAGTCACGGCGGCAGATCAACCTCCAGACCGGGGTGGTCTACGACAACCCGCCGCCCGGCTCGTCCTTCGGGTCCGTCCTGACCCCGCCCGCCGCCCACTACCGGCGCGGCGACACGGCCACGGTCGGGTTCGCCACCGGCCACCCGAAGAACGACCTGCGCCGCGGGGGCACCTTCCTGGAGGTCCAGCGACTCCTCGACGGCCGCTGGACCCGGGTCCTCGACGACGGCGACTGGGCCACCCGCTACCGCTGGACCCGGCTGAACGGGCTCACCGGCACCTCCAGGGCCACGCTCACCTGGACCATCACCCAGGACACCCCCACGGGTACGTACCGCTTCGTCCACCACGGCGACAGCAAGAACCTCCTCGGCCGGATCACCCCGTTCACCGGCGTCTCGCCCGCCTTCGAGGTCCGCTGACCCGAGCTGACCCGACGGGTGCCCACCGAGCCCCGGGCCCGTGTCGCCGCCCCCCGGCGGACCGGGGGGGCCGGGACTACCCTGGGAGGAGGACCCGTCGCGGTCCGGCGTGCGCGGGTCCCGCAGGAGAGAGGAGCCCGCCATGAACGCCACGAACGCCACGGTCGCCACGGACGACCGATCCGCGATCGAAGCGGACATCAAGGAGACCCTGGGGCTCGTCCCGCACTTCTTCACCCGGATCCCCACCGAACTCCTCGCGCCCGAATGGGAGATCTTCAAGCGCATCGAGCTGGGCGAGACCCTGATCCCGAACAAGTACAAGGAACTGATCGGCGTCGGGCTGCACGCCGAGACGAAGTGCCACTACTGCTCCCTGTTCCACACCGAAGCGGCGAAGCTGTTCGGGGCCACCGACGAGGAGATCCAGGAAGCCGTCCACTACGCCAAGGCCAGTCTGGGATGGAGCGCCTACATCAACGGCATGCAGGAGGACTACGACCGGTTCGCCGCCGAACTCGCCCAGATCGGCGACCACCTACGGTCCGGGGCCGCCTGATGCGACTGGAACGCCTCCGTCCCACCGTCCTGCGGGCCACCCTCCACGTCCACGAACTGGCCGCGCTGACCACCGCGGCCCGTTACGTCACCGAGAGTGAACCGCCGGACGTACCCGCCGAGGCCCTGGAAGAGCTGCGCGCACTGCTCACGGACTACGACGCCCAGGTGCACGGCCTCGCCCCCGCCCCGCCCCCGGACGGGCCGCCGCCCCGAGCGACGGACTGACCGCCACCGCGCCGGACCCGCCACCGCGCCGGACTGGACGCCGCGCCGGGACCCGCCGCCGCAACGCCGCGCCCGCGCGTCAACGGGACGCCCCAACCCCGCCCGCGGACCGCCCCGCGAATCGCCCTCACGTCCGAGGCCCGTACGGGCGCGGCCCCCGGCCGGACCCGAAGGGCGGCCCGCCAACCTTCCGGGTGAACCGGTTTTGACTGAGTCCCTCCGTGACCTCAACACTGCACAACGCCGCAGCGCGTACGTGCACACGGAGCCGTACCGCTGGCGACCAGCAGCCCCTTCGTCAGTCCGATGATCGGCTCGTCGTTGTTCCGCGGCGCTACCCTCAGGAGGTTTGGCGTGGGGCCGTCCGCCCAGGAATCCATCGCCGTCGTCGGAATGAACTGCCGGTTCCCGGGCGACTGCGAGTCCCCCGAGGAATTCTGGAGATTCCTTTCCGCGGGCCGGCACTTCCGCACCGGACTGCCCCGGGACCGGGGCTGGGACCTGGGGCGGCTCACCCACCCGGACCCCGCCGCGGCCGGAGTCACCTACGTGCGCCAGGGCGGGTTCCTGCCCCGGGTCGGGGACTTCGACGCGGCCTTCTTCGGCGTGGGCCCCCGCGAGGCCACCGCCATGGACCCCCAACAACGGCTGCTCCTGGAAAGCGCCTGGGGCGCCGTGGAGAATGCCCGCACCGCCCCCACCTCGCTCCGCGGTTCGCGCACCGGCGTGTACGTGGGCATCAGCGAAAGCCGCTACCTGTGCCGCCTGGGACAGCCGGAAGCCGACCTGGAGGCGTACCTGCCCACCGGCCTCTCGGTGAGCGCCGCGGCCGGCCGGATCTCCTACGCGCTCGGACTGCACGGACCCGCCCTGTCCGTGGACACCGCCTGCTCCTCCTCGCTCGCCGCCGTCCACCTCGCCGTACGCGCCCTGCGCGCGGGGGAGTGCGACAGTGCGATCGCCGCCGGGGTGTGCGTCATGGCCGAACCCGACGTCCTGGTCTACTTCTCCCGGCTCGGTGCCGTCACCGCCGACGGCCGGTGCAAGTCCTTCGCCGCCGAAGCGGACGGCTTCGCCCCCGCCGAAGGGGTCGCCGCCCTGCTGCTGACCCCGCTGTCCCGGGCCCGCGCCGCCGGGCAGCGCGTCCTCGCCGTCATCCGGGGCAGCGCACTCAACGAGGACGGCACCGGCAGCGGGCTGACCGTGCCCAACGGCACCGCGCAGCGGGCCGTGATCGCCGACGCCCTCCGGGACGCAGGACTCCACCCGCACCAGGTCGACCTCGTCGAAGCGCACGGCACCGGCACCCCGGTCGGCGACCCCGTCGAAGCGGCCACCCTCCACGACGCCTACGCCACCGGCCGGACACCCGACGACCCCGTGTGGATCGGCTCGGTCAAGTCCAACATCGGCCACACCCAGGCCGCAGCCGGACTCGCCGGACTCGTCAAGACGGTGCTCGCCCTGCGGCACGAGGAGATGCCCGCCACCCTGCACGCCGCCCACCCGACCCCGGCGGTGGACTGGTCGACCGGCACGATGCGGCTGCTGCACGGCAACCGCCCCTGGCCGCGCGGCGACGAACCCCGCCGGGCCGGGGTGCTGGCCTACGGCATCAGCGGCACCAACGCCCACGTACTGGTCGAAGAGGCACCCGACACCCCCCGGATCGTCCGACCCCGCCGCGGGGAGGCACCGATGGTGTGGCCGCTGTACGCGGCGACCCCCGAGGCGCTCGCTCCGCAAGCGGCGGCACTGGCCCGCCGGCTGCGCCAGGACCCCGCCACGGACCTCGCCGCCGTCGGCCACTCCCTCGCCAGCACCCGCAGCGCCCTCACCGAACGGGCCGCCGTCACCGGCACCGACCGGGACGGACTCCTCACCGCCCTCGACGCGTTGGCGACCGACGGCCAGCACGAGGCCGCCGTCCGCTCCCGGGCCCTCGACGGCCCCGGCCCGGTCTTCGTCTTCCCCGGGCAGGGCGCCCAGTGGCAGGGGATGGGCGCCCGACTGCTCGCCGAGTCCCCGCGGTTCGCCGAGGCGTTCGAAGCGTGCGCCCGTGCCCTGCGCCCGTGGACCGACGACGACGTCACCGCCGTCGTCCGCGGCGCACCGCACGCCCCGCCGCTGGAACGCGCCGACGTGGTGCAACCCGCCCTGTTCGCCATGTACGTGTCCCTCGCCGTGCTGTGGCGCGCCCACGGGGTGCGCCCCGCCGCCGTCATCGGCCACAGCCAGGGCGAGATCGCCGCCGCGTACGTCTCCGGGGCGGTCAGCCTGGAGGAAGCCGCCCGCGTGGTGGCCCTGCGCAGCAGGCTGCTGCGGGGCATCACCGCCCGGGGCGCCATGGTGTCGCTGGCCGTGCCCGCCTCCCGGGCCACGGAACTGCTCGCCCCCTGGGCGGGGCGCATCGAGGTCGCGGTGGTCAACGGCCCGGCCGCCACCGTGGTCGCGGGCGACGCGGACGCGGTCACCGAACTGCTCGACGCCTGCGCGTCCGAGGGCCTGTGGGCGCGCAGGCTGCCCGTCGACTACGCGTCCCACTGCCGGCACGTGGAGGCCGTGCGCGGCGCCGTGCACTCCGCGCTGAAGGGCACCACCTCGGGTCGGACGGTCGTCCCGATGTTCTCCTCGACCACGGGCACACCCGTGGCGGAAGGCGAACTCGACGCCGGCTACTGGTACCGCAACCTGCGGCGCCCCGTCCTGTTCGACGAAGCCGTGCGGCACGCCCTCGCCGCGGGATTCACCCAGTTCGTCGAGATCTCCCCGCACCCGATGCTGACCGGACCGCTGCGCGACATCGCCGCCGACGCCGGCCGTGACGCCGCCGTCAGCGCCAGCCTCCGGCGCGACCGGGCGGGCACGGCCGACTTCGCCGCCGCCCTGGCCGCGGCGCACACCGGGGGCGCCGACCTCGACTGGACCACGCTGTACCCGCGCACCGGGGTCACCGACCTGCCCACCTACCCGTTCCAGCGGCAGCGCTACTGGGCCGCCGCGGCGCGCCGCACCCCCGAACTGGCCGCGGCGGGGCTGCGCGACGGAGGCCACCCGCTGCTCGGCGCGACGGCGGAACTGCCGGACGGCTCGCTGCTGTGCACCGGGCGACTGGCACCCGCCGACCAGCCCTGGCTCGCCGACCACGCGGTGCACGGCACCGTCCTCCTCCCGGCCACCGGCATGGTCGAACTGCTGCTCCACGCAGCCCGCCGCGCCGGGCTGCCCGCCCGCCTGGAGGACGTCGTCTTCCACGCCCCCCTCGTGCTGCCGGACACCGCCGTCGACGTCCAGGTGCACTGCGCGCCCGACAGTGACGGCGGCCGACTGCTCACCCTCCACTCCCGGGGCCACACCGCGACCGGAGGGTGGACCCGGCACGCGGAGGCGACCGCCGGCACGGCGCCCCACGGACCCCCGGCCCCGACGGCGGCGCCCTGGCCGCCCCCCGGTGCCGAGCCCGTCGCGGTCGACGACTGCTACCGCGCCCTGGAACGACGCGGCTACGCGTACGGCCCCGCGTTCCGCGGCCTCACCGGCGCCTGGCGCGCGGGGGAGACCTGGTACACGCAGGCCCGGCTCGCCGAGGGCGGCACCACAGGGCCGGACGGGTACGCGGTGCACCCCGCCCTGCTGGACGCCCTGCTGCACGGCCTGTTGCTGGACGGCGCCACGGACCGCACGCTCCTGCCCTACGCGATCGGCCGGGTCGAGGTGCTGACCGAGGGCGCCACCACCCTGCGGGCCACCCTGGCACCGGCGGACGGCGACCGGGTGTCCCTGACCGCCGTCGACCCCGCCGGACGGACGGTGGTCACCCTGACCGACCTCCGACTGCGGCCCACCACCGCCCGCCGACTGCGGGCCGCGCTCGCCGCCGCCGACACCACGCTCTTCGCCCCCGTCTGGCGGCCCGTCACCCTCCCCGACGGCGGCCCGCCCGGCGACTGGGTGACCGTCGGCCCGGTGCCGGGCCGCTCCCACCCCGACATGTCCGCCCTGGCCGACGCGCTCGCCGACGGTGCACCCGCCCCCGACGCCGTGGTCCTGGACTGTCGCACCGGCCCCGGCGACCGCGCAGCGGCCACCGACCCCGGCCCGCGCCTCGCCCACCTGCTCGGTGAGACGCAGGTCTTCCTGGCCCGCGAAGAACTGGCCGCCACCCGGCTGCTGGTACTGACCCGTCGCGCCCACGCCACCTCCTTCGGGGACTCCGTACACGATCCGGTGGCCGCCTCCTGCGCCGGGCTGATGCGTTCGGTGCAGAGCGAGCACCCCGGCCGGGTGTTCCTCGTCGACACCGAGGACGCCACCGGACACGACCACCCCGCGGCCGCCTCCCTCGCCGCGGTCCTGGCCGGCGACCACCCCCAAGTGGCCCTCCGCGGTGAGCAGTTCCTCGTCCAGCGCCTCGTCCCCGCCCACGACGGCGTCGGCGACGGGCTGACGCTGCCCGACGACGACCCGCCCTGGCAACTGGCCCCCGCGGCCAGCCGCACCCTGGAGGACATCAGGCCCGTCACCGGCACCGCAGGCACCGCGCCGGTGGCCGCCGACCGGGTGCGGATCCAGGTCCACAGCTGCGGAGTCAACTTCCGTGACGCGGTCGTCTCGCTCGGCATGGCGGAAGGCGACGCGATCGGCTTCGAGGTCGCCGGAACGGTTCTGGAAACCGGAGCGGACGTCACCGCGTTCCGCCCCGGCGACCGGGTCGCCGCCTGCCTGTTGTGGCAGGCCGGCGGGTACGCGCCACGGGTGGACGTCGACCACCGGCTGGTCGTGCCCGTCCCCCCGGGCTGGACCCTGCCACAGGCCGCCGCCGCGACCGCCGCCTTCCTGACCGCCCACCACGCACTGGTCGACCTCGCCGCCCTGCGCCCCGGCGAGCGGATCCTCGTGCACGCCGCGGCCGGTGGCGTGGGCACGGCCGCCGTCCAACTCGCCCACCGGCTCGGCGCGGAGGTCCACGCCACCGCGAGCACCGACAAGCACGCCCTGGTCGCCGCCGCGGGAGTCGCCGAGCACCGCATCGCCGACTCCCGCACCCCCGACTTCGACGACACCCTGCTGCGGGCCACCGGCGGCGCCCGGTTCGACGTCGTCCTCGGCAGCCTCGCGGGGGAGTTCGTCGACGCGTCCCTGCGGCTGCTGCGGCCCGGCGGTCGCTACCTGGAGATGGGCAAGACCGACGTCCGCGACCCGGACAAGGTCCACGCCGAGTACCCCGACGTCCGCTACCGCGCCTTCGACGTCCGTGACCACCCCGCCCCGGAACGGGCGCTCGCCCACCTCATGGAGCAGTTCCGGGCAGGCACCCTGACCCCCCTGCCACTGCGGACCTGGCCCCTGCGGCACGCCCGCAGCGCCCTGCGCTTCCTCAGCCAGGGCCGCAGCACCGGCAAGATCGTCCTGACCCGGCGCACCACCCTCGACCCGGACGGCACCGTCCTCATCACCGGCGGCACCGGCACCCTCGGCACCCTGCTGGCCCGGCACCTCGCCGAGGTCCACGGGGTGCGCCACCTGCTGCTCGTCAGCCGGCGGGGCGAACGGGCCGACGGCGCCCGCGCCCTGGCCCGGGAACTCGCCGACCACCCGCAGGGACCCGTCCACGTGACCTTCGCCGCCTGCGACGTCGCGGACCGCACCGCCCTCGCCGACGTACTCGCCGCAATCTCCCCCGAGCACCACCTGACCGCCGTCGTGCACGCCGCCGGAACCCTCGACGACGGACTCGTCGGCGACCTCACGCCCGAACGGCTGCACACGGTCCTGCGGACCAAGGCCGACGCGGCACGGCACCTGCACGACCTCACCCGCGGCGCGGACCTCGCGGCCTTCGTGCTGTACTCCAGCATGGCCGGCCTCGTCGGCACCCCCGGTCAAGCCAACTACGCCGCCGCCAACTCCTACCTGGACGCCCTCGCCCACCACCGCCGCCAACAGGGGCTGCCCGCGACCTCACTGTCCTGGGGCCTGTGGCAGGAGACCAGCGGCCTCACCGCCCACCTCCACGCCACCGACCAGGCACGACTGTCCCGACACGGACTCGCACCGCTGAGCACCCGACAGGCCCTGGCCGGCTTCGACGCCGCCCTCGACCTCGACGAGCCGCACCTCGCGGTCACCGCCGTCGCCCCCGCGGCCCCCGACCGGGCCCCCGCCGACCTGCTCGCCGAAGTGATCCACCACCGCCCCGCGCACCGAACCACCCCCACCCCCGACAGCGAACGCTCCCACCTGCTGACCCTGCCCGACGGGGAACGCCTCGCCCACCTCGTCGCCCTGGTCCGCACCCACGCGGCCACCGTCCTCGGACATCCGGGCCCCGAGGCCGTCCGCCCCGAACGCCGGTTCCGCGAGGCGGGCTTCGACTCGCTCGCCTCCGTCGAACTGCGCACCCGACTGAGCCGCGCCACGGGCACCAAACTCTCCGCCACCGCCGTGTTCGACCACCCCACCCCCACCTCCCTCGCCCGTCACCTCGACACCCTCCTGACCCCCGCCACCCCCCACACCCCCGAGGGCGAAGCGAAGTTCGTCACGGACGTCCTCGACACCTGGGCCCGGGGCGACTACGAGTCGGGACGGCGCCATCTGCGGGAGAGCGCCCGCCACCGTCGGACCACCACCCGCCCCGCGGACCTCCCCACCGGAGACTGGGAACGTCTGGGCCGGGGCCCCGCCCCGCTGCGGCTGGTCTGTCTGCCCCCGTTCACCACGTCCCCCGCCTCCGCGCCCTACGCCCGTCTCGCCGCCCTGCTCGACGGACAACGCGACGTGTGGACCATCAGACTCCCCGGGCTCCGCGACGACGAACACCTCCCCGCCGACACCGCGACCCTGAGCCGGGCCTGGGCCGACGCCCTCCCCCGACTCGACCCCGCCGGACCGTGCGTCCTGCTGGGCCACTCCTCCGGGGGGCTCCTCGCCCACGCACTCGCCCACACCCTCCAACGGCGCGGGACCCCGGCGGCCGGGCTCGTCCTCCTCGATCCGCCCCTGCCGAGCGCGGTCCCCGACCGGCTGGCCGCCCAGGTCACCGACCGGGTCCGGCGCGCCCGGTCACTCGTCACCCCGGCGATGCTCACCGCCATCGGCGCCTACTCGCAGCTCTTCGCCGACTGGACGCCCGAACCGCTGGACGCGCCCACCCTGCTCGTCCACCCCCGCGACAGCGACCTGCCGCAACACTGGCCCGTCCCGCACACCCGCCGGCCCGTCGACGGCGCCCACTTCTCCATGTTGGAGGAACACGCCCCGGACACCACCCGGGCCGTCGAGACCTGGCTCGCCTCCCTGAGCCCCTGAGCCCCTGCGCCCCCCCCGGCACCGGCTCCCACCGACCCTGCCCCCGACCAGCCGCGTACCCGACCGCACCGCGGGACACCGTGGAGAGGACGACCTTGACCACCACCGCCGGCACCACCGCCGGACCGACCGCACGCGCCGGCGCGCACCCCCTCCCGACGGCCCCCGGGGCCCTCCCGGTCCTGGGGCACGCCCTCCCGCTCGCCCGCGACCCCCTCGGCTTCCTGTCCCGGCTGCCCGCCCGCGGTGACCTGGTGCGCGTGCGGATCGGTCCACGGACCCTGGTCGTGGTGTGCGAACCCGAACTGACCCGACAGGTACTCCTCAACGACCGGGTCTTCGACAAGGGCGGCCCGCTCAGCGAACGGGGCCGCGAAGTCCTCGGCAACGCCCTCCTCACCTGCTCCCACGCCGAACACCGCCGCCAACGACGCCAGTGCCAACCCTCGTTCCAACCCCCGAGGATGGCCGCCTACGCCGTCAGCTTCACCGAGGCGGCACGCACCGCCGTGGACGACTGGCACGACGGCCGGGAACTCGACGTGGTCCCCACGATGATGGCCCTCACCGTGCACACCGCGGTCACCACCATGTTCACCACCGATGCGCCCGCCCACGCCCCCCTCGCCACCAGTTCCCTCACCGACGACATCGCGACCGTGGTCGAGGGCGTGCTCCGACGCGCCCTCACCCCCGCGTTCCTGCGCCACGTGCCCACCCCGGAACGACGCCGCTACGACCGCGCCCAGGTCCGGCTGCGCACCCTGCTCGGCGGCCTCGTCGCCACCCGCCGCACCGATGCCGACCCGCCGGACGACCTCCTGCACGCCCTGCTGTCCGCCGGCGGCCTGGACAGCCCCGACGGCACGCCCCGCCTGACCGACGCGGAAGCCGTCGACCAACTCCTCACGTTCCTCGTCGCCGGGGTGGAGACCACCGCCAGCGCCCTCGCCTGGGCCTGGCACCTGCTGGCCCGCCACCCCGAGGTCGAACGCCGGGTGCACCGCGAACTCGACGACGTGCTCGACGGCAGGCCCCCCGCCCCCGCCGACGTGCCCTCCCTGCCCACCACCGCGAACGTGCTCACCGAAACGCTGCGCCTGTACCCGCCCCTGTGGATGATGACCCGTGAGGTCACCCAGGACACCGTGCTCGGCACCTTCGCACTGCCCCGCGGCACCGTCCTCGGCGTGAGCCCCTACGTCATCCACCGGCGCCCGGACGTCTACCCCGACCCCGACCGCTTCGACCCCGACCGCTGGCGGGACCGACGGCCCGACCGGGCGGCCTACCTGCCCTTCGGCTCCGGAGCCCGCAAGTGCATCGGAGACCGCTTCGGCGTGGTCCAGGCCACCCTGGTGCTCGCCACCATCGCCGCGCGCTGGCGACTCGTGCCGAGCGGCGGGCGCCCCCCGCGCTTCTCGGCCCTGTCCACCCTCACCCCCCGCGGACTGCGCATGCGGATCACCGACCGCGGCACCCGCCCGACCCCCGGGCGGCCCGGATGAACCCCGGCTCCGCGCACGTGAACTACGTCGAGCCGATCCTCGACGCCCTCGCCACGGACCGCGACCGGCCGGTGCTGCACGCCGCCGACGGACGCCCGGTCACCGCCGGGGAGCTGTGCGACACCGCCCACCGCCTCGCCCGCCACCTGGTCGAGCGCGGCATCGGCCCCGGCACCACCGTCGGACTGCTCGTCGGCAACACCCCCGAAGCCGTCCAGGCGCGGTACGCGGTCGCGCTCACCGGCGCCCGCGTCGTCGTGCTGCACGGCGGCGCGCCGCCCGCGACGCTCGCCCGAGTGGTCGCGGACGCCGGATGCACGCTCCTGCTCGTCGACGCCGACCGGTTCGCGACGGCACGGACGCTGCCGCTCACCCCCGACGGCCCCGCCGTGCTGGCGCTCGGACCGCATCCCCCCGGGCCGCGAGCCCTCGCCCCGGACGCCCTCGCCGCCTGCGCCGGCCGCCCGGCCACCCCGTTCGTGGTCCGCGTCCACCCCGAGACCGACTGGTGCCTCGTCTACACGGGAGGCACCACCGGAACCCCCAAGGGCGTCCGGATGAGCCACGCCGTCCGGCTGGCCGCCCTCAGGAGAGCACTCCGGGACCCGGCCGGATCACCCCGGTACCTCGTCTGCACCTACTTCAGCTACGCCGTCGGCACCCTCATCGACCTCGCCCTGCTCCACGGCGGCTCCGTCGTCCTGCGCCCCGGGTTCGATGCGGGCGACGTCCTGCGCACCGTCGCCCGCGAGCGCATCACCCAACTCTGGCTGTCGCCCTCCCTGTTGTGGCGACTCCTCGACCACCCCGCCCTCGCCGCGACCGACCTGTCCAGCCTGACGAGGGTGGCGTACGGGGGCTGCCCGGCCCCGGCCGCCCGACTGCGCCGGGCCGTCGAACTCCTCGGCCCCGTCCTGTACGGGTACTACGGACAGACCGAGGCCGGCCCGATCAGCGTGCTGCTCCCGCACGAGCACGCGCCGAGCGGCCCGGACGGCGCGTTCTCCGTCGGCCGCCCGTTGCCCGGTGTCGACCTCGCCCTGCTGGACGACCGGGGCCGACCCGTGGCCCCCGGAACCCCGGGAGAGATCTGCGTACGCTCGCCCACCGTCATGTCGGGCTACGAGAACCGCCCCGAACTCCACCCCGAGGTGTGGCGGGACGGCTGGCTGCGCACCGGTGACCTGGGCCGCCTGGACGAGCGGGGACACCTCTTCGTCGTCGACCGGCTCAGGGACGTCCTGCTCGTCGAGGGAGCCGAACTCCCCCTGCACGTCTACCCGTCCGAGCTGGAGGACCTCCTCCTCACCCACCCCGGGGTCAGCCAGTGCGCGGTCTTCGGGGTGCCCGGTCCCGACCGGACGGAACGGATCCACGCCGCTGCCGTGCCCGTCCCCGGGCACCGTCTCGACCTCACCGAGGTCCGTGCGTTCGTCACCGCCCACCGCGGAGCCCCCTGCGCCCCCGTCGCCCTCCACCGCCTGACCGCCCTGCCGCTCACCGCCCAGGGCAAACCCGACAAGGCGCACCTGCGGGAGCGCTACGCCCCGAACGGCGACCCGGCGCGGACCTAGCCGATCTCCCGGGCGCCCCGGCCGGGTGTGTCAGTGGCGGCTGCGATGCTGCGGGCATGAACGAGGAGATCATGCGCCGACGGGTCTACGGAGCCGACCACGACGATCCCGACCCGGGCCCCCGCACGGGCCACGACTACGTCGAACTGGTCGGCGGCCCGCTCGACGGCCTGCTGCTCGACGTCACCGGTTGGCCGGAGGAACGCCGCCGGACCACCGTCCCGCTGAGCACGGAGATCGGACGGTACGGTGCCGGTGGACACGCCCTGTACGGTCCCCGGCCGAACGACCGACGACGGTACGACTGGCAGGGCGACACCCCCTGACCGCCCGCCGCCCGGGGAGCGCTGCGGCGGACCGGGGTTCACTTCCGTAGCGCCAGGTGCCGCGCCATCACCTCGTGGTGGTGGCGGACCGCGTACACGGCCAGCTCCGCGTCCCGGGTGCGCACGGCCCGCAGGATGGGCTCGTGCACGGCCGTCAGCGCCGCCGCCTGGTCGGCTTCCAGCCAACTGGGGACGGTGCCCCCGTCGATCCACGCCCGGTACTCGTAGTCGATCAGGGCTCCGTGCACGCTCGCGAACATCGAGGTGAGGTAGGCGTTGTGGGACGCGCCGATCAGCGTGGAGTGGAAGTAGGTGTCCGCGCTCATCCAACTGGCGGTGTCGCCCGCGCTCGACGCGAGGCGGTGCAGGGCGACCTCTCCCTCGGCGAGTTCGTCGGGGGTGGCCCGCTCCACGGCGCGGACGATCCCGGCCGTCTCCAACGCCAGCCGCAGCTCGGCCAGTTGTCCCACCGACTCCGGGTCCACGTCGAGCATCAGGTTCATCGACGTGGCGAGCGTCGTCTCGGGACGGAGCCGTACGTACGCCCCGGACCCCCGGCGCGACTCGACCAGCCCCTTGACGACGAGGATGCGGATGGCCTGACTCACCGTCGGGCGGCTCGTCGACACCAGGGCCGCGAGGTCCCGTTCGGACGGCAGACGCGCCCCGTCGGGCAGCTCACGCGCCAGGATGAGGCGCTGGATGCGCGCCGCGACCTCCTCGGCCACGCCCTCCCGCCGATCCTGTGCGACCCCCCTCAGGGCGTGCCACGGGCTGTCGTCGGGCACCCCTTTCGTTCGCGCCACTCGACCGTCCTCCCGCGTCTCGCCCGTCCCGGCGGCGGCCACCGTGCACGCCGTGGCGACGGCGACCGTCACGGGCCCGTCGCGGTCCCAAGGTATCCCAGGGCCGTGCGCCCTCCGTCGGAGCCGGTCCGGGCGGCCGTCGGCGACACCCCGAGCCCGCCGACGGGCTGCCGCTACGATCGCGCCATGACCGACTTCCCGGGCAGACGCCATGCGAAGCGCATCGGCCTGGCGATAGCCGTGGTCGCGTTGCTGCCCTTCGCCCTCCCGTTGACCATCGGCTCGCACCAGACCGTCAACGGCGAACTCACCTCGTACAGCTACCTCAACCTCACCGCGCTGGTCGCCGGTGCGGTCGCCCTCGGGTACTCGGTGCGCACCTACTCCGGCCTGCGGTTCGCGCAGCGGCTCACCATCACGTACAGGGCGCTGCTCGTCGCCCTCGTGGTGGTGGCCCTGTTCCAACTCGTGCGTGGGAGCGGGGTGGTGCCCGCGATGACGGAGTGCTCCGCGTCCTACAGTCTCGACCTGTGCCGACCGGATTCCGTCCAGTAGCGCAGCACGTTGTGGCGCTGTGCGCCGGAGTGCGGTCCTTGTCGAAACCGGGCGATTGCGTACTCGGCGCAACTAGACTCGCTCGTCATCGTAGGGTCCCGGGAATCTCACCGTCACACGGCACGGGCCCGGCGTTCGTCGGCCCCACACGTGACGCTTGGGTGTCCCAGGACCCTCACCTGACGAGGAGGGAAGCACATGATCTCGTTCGAGCCGGAGTTCTCCGAGTACCTGGCCACCGAAGAGGACGCAACGGTGATCCACTCGTTCGAGATCGGAGTGATCTCCGGCTTGCTCGCCACGACGGAGTACGTGGCCGCCGTCGAACAGACCGCCGTGACGTGCGGGATGCGTTCGATCGACGATGCCGCTCGCAGGGTCGCACGGGTTGCTGCGCGCCAAGCCGCGCTCTTCGAGGGGCAGCGACCGCCGCAGGTCTTCGTCGCGCTCGACGAGAGTTGCCTCCTCCAGCAGGTCGCCGAGCCCGCCGTCATGGAGCAGCAGTTGGAACGGCTCGTCGAGATCGCCTCGCTCCCCACCGTGTGGCTCCAGATCGCCCCGTTCTCGATGGGGGAGCTACGTCCCTTCGACCGTCCCATCTCCCTGCTCACGATGCCCGACCGGTCGCTGGTGTCCTACTCGGAATCCCTGCTCGGTGGGGATCTGGAACAGGGCAACGCGCGGGTGCTGTCGTTCCTGAGGTCCTACCACCACCTCCAGGCCGCGTCCCTCTCCCCACGGGACTCGATCAGCATGATCAATCGCGTGCGCAAGCAGGCCTCCTGACGGGTGCCCTGCCAGACTGATCGGAGCGAGGGGGCTGAACTGGGGGAGGGCATATGGATCTTGCTGCGGATCGGCACCGGCGGCAGCCCCCGCAAGGGACGGCCGGTGGGTTCGACCGATGACGGCGGGTGGAGGACCACCTACCGGGGAACCGGGTCCGCAGCCGTGGCGTGCCGGGCGACGGAGCGTCGCCCGGCACGGCATCGGGTCAGCGCACGTCGACCCGGTCACTGGAGCTGGTGGTCCCCAGCAGCGCCGAGTTGGCGGTGAACACGGCCCGCCAGCTGCCGTCCTTCTTGGCGGTGAACCCCTTGGAGAACGCGCCCGCGCTGTTGGTGCGGGTGCTGGCGAGCTTGGTCCAGCTCCGGGCGCCGTCGGCCTTGAACCAGATGCTCACGGTCTCGTTCGACGCCTTGCGCCAGCTTCCGTCCAGCTTGGTGAGCGCGCCCTTGACCGTGATCTGGCGGCCCTTGCGGACCGGCTCGGGGCTGGCGTTGAGGCCGGTGACGGCGGTACGGAGCCGGACGTCCACGTGGTCGGCGCCGCTGACCGAAGCGGCCCGGTCGGCGGTTCCGGCGTACCGGGCACGCCAGTCGCCGTCCTTGGCGGCGGTGATGCCCGCGGAGAACGTGCCGGAGGTGCCGGTGGTGGCGCTCGCCGCGCGGCTCCAGGCGGTGCTGCCCTTGGCCCGGAACTCCACGACGACCCCGGTCCGTGCCACCGGACGCCAGGTCTCGTTGGTGGCGCCGACGGCCTGGAGGGTGCCCGTGACGGTCACCTTGCTGCCCTTGGCGACCGGCTCGGGACCGGCGTTGAGGCCGGTGATACGGCTCGGCACGGCCTTGACGGACAGTGCGGCGGACTGGGTGCTGACCTCGCCCGCGGCGTTGGTGAACACGGCCCGGTAGAGGCTGCCGTTCAGGGCCCCGGAGGCCTTGACGCTCAGGGTGGTCGAGGTGGCACCGGACACCGTGCTCCAGGTGGTGCCCCGGTCGGTGCTGCGCTCCCAGCGGACGGAGTCGGAGTCCTCGGCGGCGGCCCGGAAGGTCGCCGTCGCTCCGGAACGCACGGTCTGGGCGGACGGCTGGGTGGTGACCCGTGCGCTGCCGAAGCGGAGCGCCCGCTCCACGTCCTGGGCGCGCGAGGGCATCCAGGTGGCGTCATTGCGGTCGTGCGAGTTGAAGCTGGTCACGAAGCAGGCGGTGGCGGTGCAGTCGACCGGAATCGCCAGGGCCCCGGCCGGAGTGAAGGTCTGGGTGAGCTTCAGGACGGTGGTGAAGGTGCCGTCCGCGTCGACCTGACGGATGTACGCCGCGTTCCCGAAGACGCTGGGGTAGGTGGTGCCCGGCAGCGCGATCGACTGGGCCAGGTAGACGCCCTTGCCCGGACGGTAGCCGCTGCCCTTGACGGTGACCTCGGTCTCGGCACCGAGGCCGGAGACCTGGCTGACGGTCAGGGTCGGCGTGCTGACGGTGCCGTCGAGGCCGAGCGGGTCGAGGACGGTCCCGGGCTCGTACATCGGCTGGCCCTGGTTGCTGAAGACCTGTGCGCCCTCGGCGGTCAGCTTCGTGGTGATGCCGCTCCAGTCGAGCCGCGATCCGGCCAGGGAGCCCGGGGCGGCCGTGAGGGTGGCGAACGGCACGGCGGTGGCGCTCGTGGGCTCCTTGCCGTCCAACTCGGTGCGCACGTCCACGTACAGCGTGCCCGTGCCGTCCTTGAGGACGACCCGCGGCTTGGCCAGCGTGATGCCGGTGATGCCGTGGGCGGGAACCGCGTAGGTGACCGACCCGTCGAACAGGACGTCCGCGGATGCCTTGGCGGGGTTCACCGCACCGTGCAGGACGGGATAGGAGACGACTCCGGTCGTGCCCGATGCGGTGGCGCCGCCGGCCGTGGTGACCGTGCCGCCGAGGCCCGTCACGTAGCGGAACCAGGAGGTCTTGAATCCCCATCCGGCCTGGCCGGTGAGCAGGATCGGGGAGGCGGCGGTGGCGCTGCCGTCGGCCGGGGCGGGCGCTGCCTGGGCGCCGGACCTCAGGGCCGAGGCCGCTCCGGTGTCGACGGTGGCTGCGGTCGCGGCGGTCGCGGCGGTCGCGGTGAGGACGCCCGCACTCGTCGAGAGGGCGGTGAGGACCGCGAGGGCGGCCAGCCGGGTTCTGCGGTTGGTGGACATGCGGGGCATGTCTCCTTCGGAGGGGAGGGCACACGAAAGTGCCGGGCTGCGTCCGGAGCGGAACACACACGGAACGGAAAAAGGGCGTGGGGAACGGCTCCTCGGAGTGGGGGAACCCGGGGCCGACAGCGATCATATTAGGTGAGGCTTACCTAAAGTGCCATCGTCGGTGCGGCACGGGATCGCACGCCCCCGACGCAGGTGGGCCGTCAGGCCCCGGGGGTCGCCTCGGCAACCGTCGGCGACGCCACGGACGCCACGGACGCCACGGATGACCCGGGCGGTGCGGGCGGTGCGGGTGGGGCGGAACCCGGTGCCGCGTCGTACGCACGCACCGCGTCCAGGTACTCCGCAATGGCGTCCCGGTTGCGGACCAGACACGCGACCCGCTCCGTCATGCGGTCGCGCTCGTGCTCCAGAGTCGCGATCATCTCCGCGGTGGCGTCCGGGAAGTAGATGGTTCGGGGCTTGTCGAGGCAGGGCAGGATCTGCTTGATGATCCGGGTGGGCAGCCCGGCGTCGAGCAGGCCCCGGATCTGGAGCACCCGGTCGACGAAGCGTTCGTCGTACGAGCGGTAGCCGTTCGCGCAGCGCTCGGCGACGATGAGCCCCTGCTCCTCGTAGTAGCGCAGCAGTCGACGCGAGGCGCCGGTGCGTTCCGACAGTTCTCCGATGCGCATGGGCGGGCTCGCTCCCGGTGACCTTGACCTTCACACCAATGTGAACGTTTCACCATAGCTGGCATGTCAACCCGCGATCCGAACATCCTCCTTGACCCTCCGTCCGAGCGGCGCCGTGACCGGCTCCCGATGGCGGCGCTGCTCGCGCTGTCCACCGCCGTCTTCATCACCAGCCTCACCGAGACCCTGCCCGCCGGGGTGCTCCCCGCCATGAGCGGTGACCTCGGGGTCGGCGAGTCCGCCATGGGGCAGTCGGTGACCATCTACGCGATCGGTAGCGCGCTCACGGCGATCCCGCTGACCGCAGCCACCGCCGGGGTCCCCCGCAAGCGGCTGCTGCTGGCCGCGATGGCGGGGTTCGCCCTCGCCAACACGGTCACCGCCGTCTCCTCCCACTACCCGCTCACCATGGTGGCCCGGTTGCTGGCCGGGGTCGCCGCGGGCCTCGCCTGGGCCCTGCTCGCCGGCTACGCCCGGCAGATGGCCCCCGCGCACCTCCAGGGGAAGGCCATCGCCGTCGCCATGGCCGGCATCCCCGTGGCCCTCTCCCTGGGCGTGCCCGCCGGCACCTTCGTCGGCGACGCCCTGGGCTGGCGTGCGGCGTTCCTCCTCATGACCGGTCTCACCGTGGTCCTGTTGGCGTGGATCGTGGTGAGCGTCCCGGAGTACGCGGGCCGCCGGGGCGGAGAACGGGAGCCGATGCTGCGGGCCCTCGCCGTGCCCGGGGTTGCGCCGGTCCTCTGGGTGACCCTCGTCTTCGTGCTCGCCCACACGGTCCTCTACACCTACGTCGCCACCTTCCTGGACCACGTCGACATGGCGGACTCCACCGACCTCGTCCTGTTGACCTTCGGGGCCGCCTCGCTGCTGAGCATCTGGGTCGTCGGCGTCCGCATCCACCGTCAACTGCGGGCCCTCACCGTCGCCAGCGTGCTGCTGGTCGCCCTCGCCGCCGCGTTGCTCGCCGTGGTGTCGGACCGTGCGGCGCCGGTGTACGTCGCGGCGGCGCTCTGGGGCCTCGGTTGGGGAGGCGTTCCCACGCTGCTCCAGACCGCGGTCGGCGATGCGGGCGGCGACTTCGCGGACTCGGCGCAGGCGATGTTGGTCACCCTGTGGAACGTGGCCATGGCGGCCGGCGGAGTCGTGGGCGGTGTCCTCCTCGGTGTCGTCGGGGCGCAGGCGTTCCCGTGGAGCGTGCTGGCGCTGATGGCGCCGGTGCTCCTGATCGTGGTGGTCGCCCGCGCCCACGGGTTCCCCGTCCGGCGCGCGACGGACTGAGACCTGTGCCGTCAGTGCGGCGCCGGCCCGGGGTCACGGCAGGGGTGCTCCCCGGGCCAGCCAGCCGAGCAGATCGTCCGTCAGCGGCTCGCCGTCCGCCTCGACGTCGGGGCCGAGGGCTCCAGGGTCCAGCCGGTACAGCTGTCGGCGGTCACGGCCGTGGCGGCGCATGAGCAGTGCGCCGCCCCGGCCGTCGTCGCCGACCAGCACCCAGTGGGGTGCGCGGCGCGCCACCTCGAAGCTCCCGTTGCGTTCCGCGAAGAGGTGCGGGCCGTACACGTGCACGCCGTTGCCGAGCAGGACTCCCGGGGTCGACCGCCACAGCCGGGCCAGGGCGGGCTGGGGGCCGTCGCCCAGCCCGAGTTGCCGTGCGGCCAAGGCCGTGAGGAACCCGGCGAAGGACTCCGCCACCAGGTGCTCCTCGTCGATCGTCCCGTCGTGGCACACCACGGGCAGTTCGCCGTCCGGGCACTCCTTGCGGCGGTCCAGGGCGAAGGAGTAGCCGTACCCGCAGTCCGGTTCGGCGCCGAACTGCAACCGGTCGCCGCGCAGCCGCCAGGGTGCGGTGATGAGGTCGTACGTGTCGTACCCCGGTACGTGGGGACCGACCGTGGCGAGGTCCGTCCCGGGGACCCGGGTTCCGCCGACCTCGATGAGCCACCACCGGTACGACGGGGGCAGCGGGCCCACCTTGGCCTCCGCGGCGACGGTCATCGTTTCCCGCGCCCCGCCCGCCGGCCCGTGACGGAACCCCGGCACGGTGTCGATCAGGTCGCGCAGCTGCGTCAGATCGGGTCTCACGGCACGCAGTGTGCCAGGGCTCCCGCTCGGAGCTCCGCCCCCGGGGGCGTCTGGGACGAGCGGTCGACCGACGGGTGCTCAGGGCCCTGGTCCGGCAGGGGCGTTGGGGCCGCTGTCTAGCGGGAATCCCTCTCTCGTGATTAAAGTAGGGCCTCATTATGAATGACGTACAGAAATCTTCGGACGAGCTGGCTCGCGATGAACGCGGCCTCCTCTACAACCCCGGTGCGCGGGCCTCGATGAGTGCCTTCGCCCTCGACGGTGACACCCTCGCCCTGGAGGCCGTGGCCGCCCTCCGCTCGGCGCTCCAGGCGGTCGACCGGCTCCGTGCGCGGGGCGCGGGCAATCGTGGACTCAGTACGGGCGCCCTCGACGTGCTGATGCGTCTGGGGGTGGCCCCGGACGAGGGGATGACGGTCGGTGAGCTGGCCCGGGCCGGCGGTGTGAGCTCCCGCAACGTGACCGGGCTGGTGGACACCCTGGAGGGGGACGGCCTGGCCGCCCGGGTGCCCGACCGGCAGGACCG
This sequence comes from Streptomyces sp. NPDC059816, assembly GCF_042732055.1. Classification (NCBI taxonomy): domain Bacteria; kingdom Bacillati; phylum Actinomycetota; class Actinomycetes; order Kitasatosporales; family Streptomycetaceae; genus Streptomyces; species Streptomyces sp. NPDC059816. Next base: position 68,718 of record NZ_JBHWIQ010000014.1, on the reverse strand, counting down.
CCGGGCCGTGCGGGTGCAGATCACGCCGCAGGGGCGGACCTGGCTGGACGACTTCCGGTTGCCGGCGCGGCGCGCCATGGAGTCGCTCTTCCGGGGTGTCGAGCCGGATGACGTCGCGGCGCTCCGGCACCTGTGTCTGAGCCTGGTGGAGAACCAGCGCCGCGTCGAGCGGTACCTGGAAGGGGGTGGCGCGACCGGGCGGGTCGTCGGCTGAGCCCCGGACTAGAAACTCTAACGCTCGTACAATATTGTGCGAGCGTTAGAGTTTCTTGGGAAGGGGTCTCTCCGTCGTGGCCAACGTCTATCGCGAACTGTTCCGGGCACCCGGGACCGTCGCCTTCTCGGCCGCGGGCTTCGTGGCCCGCATGACGATGCCGATGACCGGCATCGGGATCATCACCATGCTCGGCCTGCTCCGCGGCGACTACGCGCTCGCCGGCGCCGTCTCCGCCGCCTTCACGCTCTCCACCGCACTCTGCGGGCCGCGCGTCTCGCGCTGGGTCGACCGGGCGGGGCAGCACCGGGTGCTGTGGCCCGCCGCCGGACTCAGCCTGCTGGCGCTGGGCGCGCTGCTGCTCTGCGCCCGCTACGAGGCCCCCGTGTGGTCGCTCTTCGTGTGTGCCGTGCTCGCCGGCGCGCTCCCCAACATGGCGGCGATGGTCCGGGCCCGCTGGACCCACCTCCACCAGGGGTCCCCGCGCCTGCACACCGCCTACGCATGGGAATCCGTCGTCGACGAACTCACCTTCGTCATCGGCCCCGCGCTCGCGGTGGCCCTGTCCACGGTGCTGTTCCCCGAGGCCGGCCCCCTGGCCGCCGCCGTGCTCCTGGCCCTCGGCGTCGCGTGGTTCGTCCCCCAGAAGGCCACCGAACCCCCCGTCGTCCGTGCCGGCACCCATGCGCTCGCCGGCGCCGGCCGCTCGGCCGTCCGCAACCCCTCGGTGCGGCTGCTCGCCTCCGTCCTCGTGGCGGGAGGAGCCATCGTCGGCACGGTGGACGTGGTCAGCGTCGCCTTCGCCGAGGAGCGCGGCACGCCCGCGGGCGCCGGCATCGTCCTGTCGGCCTACGCCGTCGGTTCGGCCCTCGCCGGACTGGCCTTCGGCGCCCGCACCCCGCGGCTGCCGCTGCCCCTCCTGCTGGTCATCGGCGCCGCGGGCACGGCCTGCACCACCCTCCCGCTGCTCTGGGTGGACGGCCTGCCGGGGCTCGCCGCCCTGGTGTTCGTCTCCGGTCTGTTCTTCGCCCCCACCATGATCGTGGTCATGGGCCTCGTCGAGCGCAGTGTCCCGGCCCCGCAGCTCACCGAAGGGATGACCTGGGCCATCACCGGTCTCAGCGTCGGTGTCGCCCTCGGCGCCGCCGTCTCGGGCCACCTGGTCGACCGCTTCGGTCCCGCATCCGGGTTCGTGGTGGCCGTCGTCGCCGGTGCGCTCGCCCTGCTCCTGTCCCTGGCGGCGCGGGGGCCGCTCACCCGGACCCCGGCCGGCGGGCTCGAACCGGTGGCGGCCGGTGCGCCCACCGCGGACGGACGCGGCTGATGGACGGGTAGGGTCGGGGCACACGGCGGGAACACGGGAGTACGCGGGTGAGTGAACCGACCACGGACGGCCGCCGGCTCAAGGGCGAGCGCCGCAAGAAGGAACTGATCGACGCCACGGTCCGGGTCGTCGCCCGGGACGGGGTCGCCGGGGTCAGCCACCGGGTCGTCGCCCGGCAGGCCGGCCAGCCCGCCACGGCCGCCGCGTACTACTTCAAGAACATCGACGACCTCCTCACGGCGGCCCTCACCGACTGCATGGCCCAGGACGCCGCGCGGATGCGCACCCTGGCGGCGGGGACCGACGGCGGCCCGGCCGGACTGCGCGCGCTCGCCGAACTGATGGCCGCCGTGGTCGTCCACCCCGACCACCTGCTCGCCGAGTTCGAGCTCTACCTGCTCGCCGCCCGCCGACCCGAACTCAGGGAAGCCACCGACGACTGGCTCGCCGCGATCGACGAGTTCGGCCGTCGCTACACCGACGACCCGGTGCGCCTGCGCATCCTGGCCGGCGTCCTGGACGGACTGCTGATGCAGGCCCTCCTCACCGACGACCCGCCCAGCGTCGACGCCTTCGAGGACGTGCTCCGGCAGGTCCTGCTCTGACGGGGCGTCACCGCCGGTGAATCCCATCTCCTGCTAACTTCAACCGGGTTGGGCTCCAGGAGGAAGAGGGAACAGTTATGCGCGCACGGACCTGGCGGACCGCGGCGACGGCCCTGGGCGCGGCCCTCGCGCTCGCCGTGTCGGCCGCCCCGCCCGCGGTCGCCGAGAACGACCGCCGGCCCGGTCCGTGGACCAGCGCATGGGGGACCGCCCTCCAACACCCCGCCGCCCCCGACTCCCCGTGGGGCGGCTGGTCGAGCGAGGGGTTCACCGACCAGAGCGTCCGACAGGTGATGCGGATCAGCTCCACCGGCTCCCACCTGCGCGTCCGACTGTCGCACCGGTACGGAGGGCAGCCGATCCGCCTCACCCGGGCCACCGTCGCCCGATCGGCGGGCGGGGCCTCGGTCCGCCCCGGGACCCTGCGCGACCTCCGGTTCTCCGGCCGGGCGGCCACCGTGCTCCCCACCGGTGCCGAACGCTTCTCCGACCCGGTGGCCCTGCCCGTCCGTGCGGGCGAGAAGCTCACCGTCACCCTCTACTTCGCCGCCCCGACCGGCCCCGTCACCCATCACGGGGACGGTCTCACCACCAGCTACCGCGCCCGCGGCGACCAGACCCGCGGCACGGCGGGCGACGCCTTCACCGGCGACACCAGTGCGTCGTTCTACCTCTTGGCCGGCGTCGACGTCACCCGTGAGCGCGGGCCCGGCGCCGTCGTCGCGTTCGGCGACTCGATCACCGACGGGTACGGCTCCACACCGGACACCGACCGGCGCTACCCGGACCGGCTCGCCGAACGACTGCACGCCTCCGGACGTCCCCACGGGGTCGTCAACGCCGGGATCAGCGGGAACCGGCTGCTCACCGAATCCCCCTGTTTCGGAGCGGACGGCCTCACCCGGTTCCGCCACGACGTGCTCGGCCGCGCGGACGTCCGCACGGTCGTCGTGCTGCTCGGCATCAACGACATCGGGGCCGGCGGGGCGCCCGACTTCGGGTGCGGAAGCCCGCCCGCCGTCACCGCAGAACAGCTCATCGAAGGACACCGCGCCCTGATCCGGGCCGCGGAACGGAGCGGCGTCACCGCCGTCGGGGCCACCCTGACCCCCTTCAAGAACTTCCCCTTCTACTACACCCCCGACAAGGAACGGGTGCGCGACGAGGTCAACCACTGGATCCGCACCAGCGGGGCCTACGACACGGTGGTGGACCTCGACCGCGTCCTGTCCGACCCCCGCCCGGGCCACGGCGACGAACTCGCCGCCGGATACGACGCGGGGGACGGGATCCACCCCAACGACGCGGGCATGGACGCCCTCGCGGAAGCCGTCGCGGCCCGCCTGCCCCGCTGAGCGCCCGCCGCCCGTCACTCCCGTGACGCCCCGTCGTTGGTGCTGGCTGTTGTCCGGGCCCGGGGCGGGCCATGCCGCCTTGGGGCGCACGGCGAGCACATCGGCGCGATCGACCGCGAAGCCGGTCCGGTCCACGGAGGCAGGGGTACGTGCATGTGGGGCATCCGTCGGACCGGACACCGGCTCGCCTCCGTGGTGCTGGCGGGCGGTGGCGGCGGTGGCGCTCTGCGGGACGGCGACCGCTCCCGTCGCGGCCACCGCCCACGGTCCGGTCCTCGACCGTGACTTCCCCGACCCCGACGTCGTCGAGGTGGACGGCACCTACCACGCCTACGCCACCAACAGCAGCGGCCGGAACACCACCCGTGCCACCTCCCGGGACCTGACGCACTGGACCTTCCACGACGCCGACGTCCTGCCCGTGCTGGGCTCCTGGGCCGTGGCCGAACCCCGGGGCCGGGTCTGGGCACCGGAGGTGTTCGACAACGGAACCGGGCTCACCATGCTCTACACCGCACGGGACCGCGCGAGCGACCGTCAGTGCATCGGCGTGGCCCTCTCGCCCACGCCCGACGGACCGTTCCGGCCGACCGGCGACGGCCCGTTGATCTGCCCGGCCACCGAAGGCGGAGCCATCGACGCGGCCAGCCACAGCGAAGGCGGCCAGCGCTACGTCCTGTGGAAGAACGACGGCAACTGCTGCGGGCGGGAGACCTGGATCCACCTCCAGCGCGCCTCCCGGGACGGAACCCGGCTCACCGGCGAACCGATCAGGCTGATCGGACGGGACCGGGACTGGGAGGGCGACCTCGTCGAAGCGCCCACCCTGGTGAAACGGCGCGACGGCGGCTACCTGCTCCTGTACTCGGCCCACTCCTACGCCGGCGACGCCTACGCCACCGGGTACGCGGTCGCGGACCGACTGACCGGCCCCTACACCAAGGCCGCCGCGCCGCTCATGACGACCGCTTCCTTCGACGGCACGGTCCGCGGCCCCGGCGGCCAGGACGTGGTGACCGGACCCGACGGCCGCGACCGCATCGTCTTCCACGGCTGGAGCGCCGACCGCACCCGGCGCGCCCTGTACGCCGCCGACCTCGGCTACGCGAACGGCCACCCGGTGGTGCGCGGCAGCAGGGTCTCCCATCAGGCGGAGGACGCGCAGGTGCACCGCGCCGTCGTCCGGGAGGCCGACCGGGCCCGGGGCGGACGCGCCGTCGGCCACCTCGACCACCCCGACAGCCACGTCGAGTTCCGGGTCTTCGCCGCCTCCGCGGGTCCCCACGCCCTGTCGGTGCGGTTCGGCAACGGCTCCCTCGACGCGTCCGGCGCACCGGCGGGCGCCTCCCACCTGCTGACGGTCAACGGCGTCGACTCCGGAGCCGTGGACTACCCGCACACCGGCTGGGACCACTGGCAGGAGGCGGGCACCACGATCACCCTGCGGGAAGGGTGGAACACCGTCCGGCTGTCCAAGGGCGAGCGGTACGCCGAACTCGACGCCGTCGACGTGGCCTGAGGCACGCCGCCGCCCCGGTCAGGCCCACTTCTGGTCGGCGCCGTGGTCGCAGGACCGGGCGTGCAGCCCCTGGCCACCGTCGTGCAGGCACCTGCCGGTCGCCTCGTTCCTGAGTTCGGCCGCCGCCCCGTCGTCCAGCACGGTGAGCCGCCACCGCTGGGCCGCGGACGGGCCGCACGGACCGGAGCGCAGCCCCTGCTGGTGGTGACCGACGCAGTCACCGGTCGCATGGTTGCGGAGCTGTGAGGTGCCGTCCGCGGAGGCCCTTACGGTCCACCGCTGGTACGGGAGGGCGTTGCACGTGAACGAGCGCAGCCCCTCGTCCGCGCTGTCGTCGAGACAGGCACCGCTCGCTCGGTTGACGAAGAGCCGACCGGCGTCCGCAACCCGCGGTGCCGGGCGAGCAGCCTGCTCCGCCCCGTCCACGGACCCCGTCGGCGGGACGACGAGCGCCGTCAGCGCAGCGCCCAGCAACACGCCCGCCAGCGCCCCGGACCCGGCCCACAGCCACCTGCCCCGCGGCCGGGCCGTCGCCGCGCGCAGCCGTCGCACGGTCCCCTGCCGCTCCGCGGGCGCCGCGGGGACGGCGTCCGCAAGTGGTTTCGGCTGACATCGGTCGGCGGCCTCCCACAGGGTCCGGTACGGCGCGGGGTCGGCGCCCAGCGCCCGGCACAGCTCCCGGACCGTCGACCACGGCGGCACCGTGCTGCCCCGTAGGTAGCGCGACAACGAGGAGTCGCTGATCGACACCTCGGACTCCAGCGAACGCAACGTACGCCCCGACCGCTGCTGCAACGCCCGCAAGGCGCAACCGAGTTCCCGGGCGGGACCGTCAACCCGCCGCTCTCCGTCCGACATCCATGCCCCCGTCGACTGTGCCTGCGGCCACGAGCCCGTCCCAGCAGGTCGGTTCTGTCCCGGGACGGATACGTCCCAGCAGGTCAGCACCTTAGAGATCCCGACATCGGGGAAGCAATCGGGACAAGCTTGCGAGGGGTGGTCGCCGGTCGCACACTCGGAACCAACCGGCTCGGCGGCCCCCAGGGCAGCGAGGAGCCGGTGCCCGGACCCACGTGTCCCCTCGGGCGGGGAGGGCCGGCTGCCGCCCGGCGCGTCCTCGACGTCCGGTCGAACCGTCCGTCCCCGAGGACGCCGGGGCGTACGCCCGTGCCCCGCTCTCCGCCCCCAAGGGCGAACACCTCCACCGGGCACCACCGTTGCGTTCCCTCCGAGGAACCAACCGACGAAAGGGATTGCCGTGCTGTTCTCCGACACCACCGAGGAAGCCACCACCGTCTACGAGCCGCCGATGCTGGCCGAGGCGGGGGACTTCGCCGCCGTCACCATGGGCCTGCCCAACTGGGGCAACGACTTCCGCTACACCTGCTGGATCATGGGCTGCGGCGAGTAGGGCCCGCCACACCGCCGCTCGTGCGCCCGGGAGCACACCCGGGCGCACGGGACGGCCTGCGCATCCCGCGTTGCGGTTCCGCCCCGGTGGAACCGCGACCGCCCCGCTCGGAGAAAGGCACCCCCATGCCGTTCGTCATCCTCCCCGACAGCCCCGCGGGCGCAGCAGTCGGAGAACGTCTCACCACCCCTCAGGGCCTCGGCGCGAACCAGGAGGTACTGGCCCACGCCTCTGGCCGGCCCTGGATCGTGGGGGAGTGGGACCCCGGCGACCTCGTCCGTGTCCAGGCCGGACCCCGTCAACTGGTCCTGCTCGGCTGCACCACCTCGGACACCGGCCCCCTCAGGGGCGCGCTCCGCGGCTACGACGAGCCGTCGGACCTCGACCGCCTCGCCCGCACCCTGCCGGGAGCCGCACACCTCGTGGCCTCGCTCGACGGACACGTCCGCGCCCAGGGCACGGTGTCGGCGCTGCGGCAGATCCACCACACCACCTGGTGCGGGGTCACCATCGCCGCCGACCGGCCGGACCTGCTGGCCCGGATCACCGGAACCGGGATCGCCCACGACCTGCTCGCCCGCCACCTGCTGGCCCCCACGACCCCCTGGCCCCTGGGCGAGGCCCCGCTCTGGCAAGGAGTCTCCTGCCTCCCCGGTGACCACTACCTCCACCAACTCCCCGACGGCACCCACCGCACCCGCCGCTGGTGGTCCCCGCCCCAGCCCCATCTGTCCCTGGCCCGGGACGGCGCCGCGCTGCTGCGGGTACGGATCGCCCAGGCGGTGTCGCTGCGCACCAGGGCCGGCGGCACCCTCAGCGCCGACCTCTCCGGAGGGCTCGACTCGACCAGCCTGTGCCTGCTCGTCGGGGACCGCGGCCCCGCCCGCCTGGTGACCAACCGGTGGGAGGCGATGGACCCGGCCAACGACGAGGAAGACGGTCACTGGGCGCGCGAAGCGAGCCGTGCGCTCCCCGCAGCCGAGCACGTCCTCACCCCCCACGACTTGGTGCCCTCGTGGTACGAGGGCGTCACCACGCCCGCGTACGAACCGGAAGGCCCCTTCCCCTCCGTGCGCACCCAAGCCCAACAACTCGCCCAGGTGCGGCTGATGGCCGAACGGGGATCGACCCGCCACCTCACCGGACACGGCGGCGACGAACTGTTCACCGCGCTCCCCGCCCATCTGCACGCCTTCGCCCGCAGCGACCCGCTGGCCGCACTGCCCCACATCCGGGCCACCGCCGCCCTGCACCGCTGGCCGCTGCTGCCCACGCTGGGCGCCCTCGGGAGGAACCCCTCCTACGGCGACTGGCTCGCCGGACTCGCCGACACGGTCACCGCCTGGCCACCGCGGCTGGGCCGCCCAGAGTTCGGCTGGGGCACCCCCGTCCGCACGGCGCCCTGGGCGACCCCGGACGCCGTCGAGGCGGTCCGCGCGGCGCTACGGGAACCCGGGGCGCAGCCGCTGGCCCCGAACCGGGCCCAGCACATGACCCTGGAACTCGCCCGCGAATGCGGCCGGACCATCCGCCGACTCGACCAGCTCACCTCCCGGCACGGCGTCCCCTGGCACGCCCCGTACCTCGACGACCGGGTCCTGGAGACGGTCCTGTCCATTCGGATCGCCGACCGCGCCGACACCTCCCACTACAAACCGCCGCTGGCCGCGGCGATGCGCACGGTCGTCCCCGACGGGCTGCTCACCCGTGCCTCCAAGGCCGAGTTCAGCCGGGAGGCTTACGCCGGCCTCGCACGCCACAAGCACGCCCTCGCCGAACTCTGCGACGACCTCCACCTCGCCCGACTCGGCCTCGTCGACGCCGAAGCCGTCCGGACCGCGATCCTCCAACTGCACCCCCGTTCCCTCACCTTCGTTCCCCTCGACCGGACGCTCGCCTGCGAGACCTGGCTGCGCTCGCTGCCCGCCCGGTCGCGGCCCGCCCCGGCACCCTGACCCGTAGGAGGTACACGATGTCCCTGACCCTGGCCGCACGGGTGACCCGCACCCACGTCGAAGGCGGCAACGCGGTCCTCCTCGACCGCGGCAACGGCCGCTACTTCCAACTCAACCCGACCGGCGCCACCCTCCTCACGCTCCTGCTGGAGCACGACCGGGCCACCGCGGTCGACCTCCTGACCCGGCGCCACCCGCGGGCCGCGGCCCGGATCGCGGACGACGTGGACGCCTTCGTCGCCCTCCTCGTCGCCCGCCGACTGGTGACAGCATGAGCATGCCGACCGGCCTGGAGCGCCCGGAACACCGCCCGCCACCGGCCCACCGGGCAGCCGCCCGGTGCGCCGTGCTCGTCGCCGCCGTACTCGTACGGCTCTCACCCCACCGGATCGACGCGGTGCTGCGGCTGCTGCGCCGGGGCAGCCGGGCCGCCACCCGGAACCGGGCGCGCGCCGCCCGCGACGCGGTCGTCCAGGTCAGCGTGCGCTGCGCGGGACAGGGCTGTCTGCAACGTTCCGTGGCGACCGTGCTGCTGTGCCGCCTCACCGGAGCCTGGCCCACCTGGTGCACGGGCGTGCGCACCGAGCCGTTCCGTGCCCATGCCTGGGTCGAAGCCGAGGGCGCGCCGGTGGGGGAGCGGGACGACATCCGGCTCTTCCACGTGGTGATGACCGTCCCGCACCGTGACCCGGCCTGACCGCCCCGCCGCCCGGGCCTGCGCCGGCGACTGCCCGGCAGCCCCCACCCACTTGGACGCTCCCATGACCGACCTCCGCACGCCGATCGACCTCCGCCCGCCGCGCTTCGGCCTGCTGTTCAGCAGCGGCCGGAGCACCGGACAGTCCGATGCGACGGTGTACACCCGCACCCTCGCCCTCGCCGAGGAGGCCCAGGCACTGGGCCTGGACGACCTGTGGGTCACCGAGCACCACTTCTCCCGGACGACCCCCGCACCCTCCGCCCTCGCCCTGGCGGCCTTCCTCCTGGGGCGCTGCCCCCGCATCCGGGTCGGTACCGCGGTCACCCTGCTTCCGCTGCACCCACCGGTCCATGTCGCCGAGCAGGCCGCGCTGCTCGACCAGCTCTCGGGAGGCCGCTTCACCCTCGGCGTCGGGCGCGGGGCACCCACCACCGCCTACGAGGTCTTCGCCCGTGACCGCGAGCGCCCCGACCTCGGGGACTGTCTCGATCGCATCCGCTGCGCCTGGCGGTCCGGGAGCCGCCCGGGGGGAGCCGCCCACCCCGCTGACCGGGTCACCCCGGAGCCCCTGACCTCCGGCGGACCCCCGCTGTACGTGGCGGCAGGGTCACCGGAAACGATCACCGTCGCCGGTGCGCGTGGCCTGCCGATCATGATGCTCTTCGACAAGACGCCCGAGGCCAAGGCCGAGATGGTCGCCCTGCACGCCCGGGCGGCGGCTGCGGCGGGCCGGGTCGCCCACGGTCACGACCACGCCTTCTCGCTGCTCGTCCACGTCACGGACTCGCCCCGCCGGGCCCAGGAGCTGATGTTCGACCGCGCCCGCCGCCTGGTACGGGCCCACACCCCGTCGATGACCGACGGGGGTCCAGAGCGGAACGAGGAGGCGGTGCGGCGCACGGCCGAGCGGCTCCTCGCCCACCAGGCCGTGGGGGACGTGGACACCTGTGCGCGCCGGTTGCTGAGACACATCCGGACCAGTGGCTGCGGCCGGGTCCTGTGTCAGGTCGAGGCCGCGGACGGCGACGCGATGACCGTGCGCCGCCTACGACGGCTCGCCACCGAAGTGCTTCCCCGGGTGCGCCGTGCGCTCGCCCGGAACACGGAGGACGTGGCGCCGGCGGACGCGGGGGCGGACGACGCAGGGCGCAGGCGCTCGGCTAGGGGCGTCAGCTAGGAGAGGTCACCCTCCGCCGTCGCCTGCTCGCGCTGCTTCTCCTTGAGCCGGGCCGTCTCCTTGCGGACCTCGGCCTGGGTGGAGCGCTCCTTCTGGAGCCATTCGGGCTGTTCCTGCTTCAGGGCGTCGATCTGCTCCGTGGTGAGCGCCTCGCTGACGCCGCCGCGCGCCAGCCCGGAGATGGACACGCCCAGCTTCGCCGCGACCACCGGCCGCGGGTGGGGCCCGTCGCGCCGCAGGTCCCGCAGCCACTGCGGCGGATCGGCCTGGAGGGCGTTGAACTCGGCACGGGAAACGGCGCCCGCGCGGAACTCGGCGGGCGTGGCCTCAAGGTAGATACCGAGCTTCTTCGCCGCGGTCGCGGGCTTCATGGCCTGGGGAGTCTGGTGCGACGTCATGGTGTCCAGGGTAACCAGCGGGCGGGGCGCCCCTGACCACGGCCGTTATCCTGGCCCGGTGACAGACTCGCAGGCCCCCTCCTCCTTCCGGCTCGCCTACGTGCCGGGAGTGATCCCCGCCAAGTGGGTGCGGGTCTGGACCGAACGGCTCCCCGACGTGGCGTTGACCCTGGTCCCGGTGTCCGCCGCCGATGCGCCGGCGCTGCTGCGGGACGGCGGTGCCGACGCCGGGCTCGTGCGGCTGCCCGTCGAGGGGGAGGACCTCAGCGCGATCCCGCTCTACACCGAGACCACGGTGGTCGTGGTCCCCAAGGACCACGTGGTGACCGCGGTCGACGAGGTGTCCTGCGACGACCTGGCCGAAGAGCTCGTGCTGCACCCCCAGGACGACACGCTCGACTGGGAGCGGCTGCCGGGCCGCGCCGCGGAGGAACGTCCGGCCACCACCGCGGACGCCGTGGAACTGGTGGCGGCCGGTGTCGGCCTCCTGATCGTCCCGCAGTCGCTCGCCCGGCTCCACCACCGCAAGGACCTCACCTTCCGCCCGGTCCCGGACGCCCCCGAGTCGCGCGTGGCGTTGTCGTGGCCGAAGGAGGCCACGACCGACCTGGTGGAGGAGTTCATCGGGATCGTCCGCGGGCGCACCGTCAACAGTTGGCGGGGGCGCGGCGCCGCGCGGACCCCGCAGGAGCCGTCCACCGGGGGAACTCCCCGCCGCGGTGCCGCGGCGGGGAAGCCCTCCGGCCGGGGAACCCGCACGGGCTCCGGCGGCAAGGGCGCTTCCGGCGGCAAGGGCGGCCAGGGGGCCAGGGGCAGCCGGGGCAGCCAGGGGACCAAGGGCAGCCGGGGCGGCGGCAAGGGCGGGCGGCCCCGTCGCCGGGGCTGACCTCCAGGGCCCCGCCCGGGCCTGCCCGGTAGGCGCACGCGCCTACCGGGAACGGGAGACCGCTGATAGGTGTAGCGCATGGCGAACACCACAGATGCCCCGTCGGGCCGTGCCTTCGACGCCGTCCTGTGCGACCTCGACGGCGTGATCCGCTTCTTCGACCACTCCGTCGTGACCCGAGGGGAACGGGAGGCGGGACTCCCCGAGGGCACGACGGCGACCATCGGGTTCGCCCCGGAGCACGACGGGCCGCTGCTGCTCGGCCGGATCACCCGGACGCAGTGGGCCGAGTCCATCGCCGGTGCGTTGTCCTCGCGGGTGTCCCGTCCCCGGGCCGAGGCCCTGGCCACCGCCTTCACCGAGGCCGACTTCTGGGCGGACGAGCAGGTGGTGGGAGTGCTGCGGCTGCTCCGGGGCCGGTGTCCCCTGGTCCTGGTCACCAATGCCACCGTCTGGCTCGACGGCGATCTGGCGGCCATGGGGTTGACGGACCTCGCGACGTCCGTGGTGAACAGCAGCCTGGTGGGCATGGTGAAACCGGACCCGGGCATCTACCGTCTCGCAGCCGGTCGGGTGGGCGCTCGGCTGGACCGTTGCCTGTTCGTGGACGACCGGGCCGAGAACGTCGACGCCGCGATCGCCTTGGGCGCGACGGGGGTGCTCTACCGGGAGGTGGCCGACCTGGAGCGGGCGCTGGCCCCGTTGCTGCGCGAGGCCCCGTCCCACCCGTAGGCGAGTGCCTCCTGGCCGACCGCGCGCGAGCCCGTCCCGTCAGTGGCTCCCGGTGGCTTTGAAGTTCTTGGGCACCAGCCACAGGACGAGTACGGTCACCACGGCGACGATCCCCGCCGAGACGTACGCGGTGGTGGTGAGTGCCTGGTCGAAGGCGCTCCGCGCCGTTTCCAGCAGTCGGCTTCCCGCCGGACCGCCGAGTGCGGCGGCGGCCTCCGCGGCGCCGCCGATCGACTCGCGCGCCGCCTCGGGCACGCCCCTGGGCATCAGGTCGGCGTAGAGCGCGCCGTGGATCGACCCCAACAGCGCGACCCCGAGACCGACCCCCAGTTCGTAGGAGGTCTCCGAGACCGCGCCCGCCTGCCCGGCCCGCTCCGGGGGCACCGCGGAGACGAGCACGGAGGCGGAGGTGGTGATCGCCAGACCGTCGCCGAGGCCCAACGTCACCAGGAACACGGCGATGTAGACGTACGAAGTCGGCTCCGGGGAGAGGGCCAGCAGCAGGAACCCCGCGAGCATGCCGAGCAACCCGGCCCCCATGACCGCACGCACCCCCACCGCGTGCATCAGCCGGGGCGCGGCCAGCGACCCGACCAGGGTGGCCAGGGCCACCGGCAGGGTCCGCAGGCCCGCCTCGAAGGGCGAGTAACCGTGGACGTACTGGAGCCACAGGGACACCAGGAACAGCGCGGCACCCGCGGCCAGCATGGCCATGAGGGTGGCCAGAGCGGCGGCGGTGAACGGATGGCTACGGAACAACCGGACGTCCAACAAGGGGTCCGGCAGCCGTAGTTGGCGGAGCACGAAGACGGTGAGCACCAGTGCTCCGAGAACCAGGATCACCACACCGGTGGCGGCCGGGCCGTTCTTGGCGACGTGCTTGATGCCCCAGGCCAGCCCCACGATGCCGACCACGGAGAGGGCCGCACTGGCCCAGTCCAGTGCGTGCGTGCCGGCTGCCTTGTACTCGGGCAGCAGCCAGATCCCGGCGGCCACGGTGACCACGACGACGGGGACGTTCACCCAGAAGGCGGCGGACCAGCCGTACTCCTCCACCAGGAGGCCGCCCACCAGCGGGCCGATCGCGGCGCCCGCGCCCGCCACGGCGGCCCAGAAGCCGATCGCCAGGGCCCGCTCGTGGGGGTCGGTGAAGATGTTGCGGATCAGGGACAGCGTGGAGGGCATCACCATCGCCCCGCCCACACCGAGCAGCACCCGGCCCGCGATGAGCTGGGTGGGGCTGTCGGAGGTGGCCGCCAGCACCGAGGCCACGCCGAACAGCACGAAACCCGCGAGGAACAGCCGCTTGCGTCCGAACCGGTCACCGATGGCGCCGGTGGTGACGAGCAGACCGCCGAGCACCAGGCCGTAGACGTCGATGATCCACAGTTGTTGGAGGGCGGAGGGGCGCATGTCGTCGATCAGGGACGGCAAGGCCACGTTGAGGATGGTGGCGTCCATCGCCACCAGCAGGAGGCTGGAGCACAGCACCGCGAGCATCGCCCACCGGCTCGACCGGGAACGCCCCGGCCCGCCGGGATCGGCAGGGCCAGCGGGGTCGGCGGGGTCGGCGGGGTCGGCGGGGTTCGAGGGGTGAGCCACGGCACGTGCCATCCCTTCACGGCCCGGAAGCGTCCGGGTGCGGACGTACCCGGACGCGACGGCGGACGTTCGAGACGGAACGCTCCGCTTCCTCCTGATATAGGCCGATCGGGATCACCGCGCAACGCGAGCCGCGTGGGTACGGGGCCGCTCAACCTCCGTCGCGGAGGTGCGGTCGCCACATGGCCACCGTGGTGAGCGGGCCGACGCCCAGGTGCCGCAGGGTGGTGAAACCGAAGCGGTGGTACAGCGACTCGTTCGCCGGATCGGCGGTGGTGAGGAAGACGCCGTCCGGCGCGGGGAGCGTGGTGAGGACGTGGTCGAGGAGGCGTCGGGCCGCCCCCCGCCCGCGGTGGTCGGGCACCACCCCGATGAACTCCAGGGTCCACGCCCCGGCGGGCGTCTCCTCCTCGGTGACCTGGAGGTACCTGAGCGTGCGGCCGAGCGCTGCCGGTCCGCAGCGCAGCGCGGTGCGCACCACCCAGGCGGTCCGCGCCCCGAGGGAGGGCGCGGTGTGCGAGGCGGTCAGGACCGCCGCGGCCACCGGGCGCCCCCGCTTGTCGACGAGGGCGAGCCGGCGGGCGCCGGGCAGCGTGGCGTGCGTGGCGAGCGTCGAGGCGAACCAGCGCTCCCGCACCGGTGCGGAGGTGCCGCAGATCCAGTGCGTCGCGGGTTCCCCGGCGAACGCTGCGGCCAGGACGGCGACGCAGTCGCCCACGGTGGCGGAACCGTCGAGTTCCCGGCGCGCGCCCTCCTGCTCCTGGGAGGTGTCGCCCTCAGTCATCACGTCTCCGCAGCGGAGCCTCGGGCACCAGGTGGCACACCAGCAGCTTGAGGAAGAACAGCGGAGCGAACCACAGCAGCGCGGCGGGCACCGTGAGCCAGAAGACGTTGACGAGCACCGCCGCCATCCACGCTCCCATCGCCACCGGGCGCTTGAGGTGCACGGGGGCGAACTCGACGGCAGCGGCACCGGCGAGGAGCAGCGCGGCGTTGCCCAGCATCCAGCCCGCGTCGCCCTCCAGGACCACCGTGCCCAGCACGGCCAGGTGCAGCAGATGGGCTCCGACGAACAGGAGCCGGGCCCGCCGGACGCCCGGTGCCTGGCGGTGGTACCAGCGCTTGGCGGCGTTGGTCGCGTTGGTGAGGACGCCTCCGACGAGGTCCAGTCCGGCGAGCGCCACGACGACGAGTTGGACGGTGGACCAGGACTCGCGCAGGCCGGAGGCGGCGGGGGACCAGAGGCCGGCCGCGAGCAGCACCGCGCAGAGCGCGCCCCCGCCGAGCTCCACGGCCGATTCCGAGCGGGACTTCCCCGGTCCCATGAACCGCTCCAGCCACCCCGCCGCGCCCTCGGGCGTGGGCGGGACGTGCCAGTCGGTGTCGAGGTCAGTGCGCACGTCCGCCCGCCTCCCGTCCCCACAGCCCCCGCAACAGGGTCCATACCTGTTCGCGGTCGGGTTCCCGGCCGGCCGCCAGGCCGGTGAGGGTCCACTCGTCGGCGGCCGAGAAGGCGGCGATCGTCATGGTGACCAGCAGGTCCTGGTCGACGTCCGTGCGGATCACACCGAGCCGTTGCCCGTCGGTGATCAGTGCGCCGAACCAGTCCCGCCAGGCCGTTCCCCCGTTCTGGGCGACCGCGGCCGGTGCGAGCGCCAGATCGTCCGGGTGCTCGATGAGGTGGCGGGAGAGCGTGTCCGCGTCCCCCTCCAATCGCGTCCAGAACGCCGGGGTGTCCGCGGCGGGCGTCCAGGCGCCGAGGGCCCCGAGCAGACGCGCAAGCACGTCGTCGAGCACGGCCGTGAGCAGGTCCTCGCGCCCGTCGAAGTAGTGGTAGGCGGCGGTCTTCGAGATGCCCGCCGCTTCGATGATCCGGTTGTACGAGGCGTTCTGCGGCCCGTGCTCCGCGAAGTGCTGGCGTGCGACGGCGAGGATCGCCGCCCTCTGTTCCGGGGGTAGGCGGTGGAACCGGGGAAGGGGTGGAGTCATGAGATCAACAGTACACACCATAGGGGTGTACTGCTAGTACACCCCTATGGTCTTTGTGGGTGAACCGACAGCCGGACCCTCGTCGTGACCCCCTCGGCCCGGACCGCGCCCGTGCACCCTGCAACGGCACGTTAAGGACGTCGACGCCTGGGTAGCACCCCACAACCCGGCGGGGACACGACCGGCGTCCCGCACCGAGGGGCACGGGGACAGGGGGACGACAGTGGCCATGGACACGCCTGAAAAACACGGGGACACCGGGGACACCGGGGATGGCGGGGGCGGCGGGGAGCGGCCGGGGGCCGTCGGGCCCGACCGGGCCGACGGTGCGAACGGGACACGCGATCTGGCGACCAGAACGGCGGCGGCGGAACGACTGGGACAGCAGGGCGAGACCGCCCGCGCGGTGCACGAGTTCGGTGCCGTCCTCGCGGAGCGGTTACGGACCGCAGACCCCCTCCACAAGGACCCGGTGAAGATCCGTCTGCGGCTGGCCCACTGGCTGGTGGCGAACCAGGAACACGACAGGGCCAGGACGCTCCTGGAGGAACTGCTCTCGCTCCAGATCCGGGCGAAGGGCGAGACCAGCGGTGAAGCACTCGCCACCCGCGGCAGGATCGCCGACCTCCTCGTCCACACCGGTGACTCCACCCGGGCCGTGACCGAGCTGCGCGCGATGCTCACCGCGAACCTCGACGCGGTGGGCCCGGACCATCCGGGGACCCTCGCCACCCGACGCAGACTGGCGCACGCCCTGCACGACATCAGTGCGCTCGCCGAGGCGGCGGCACAACTGGACGAACTGAGCCGGGCGTACGGCCGCGCCGGCAACCGCGAGAAGGCGGCCGCCCTGCGCGCCCGCTCGGAGCGTGTCGCGGCCGAGGCGTCCGGCGGCGTCACACCGCCGGCACCGGGGGACGGCGCCGCCGCTCCCGAGGACCTGGTGGCCGCGCTCGACGCGCTCGCCCCCGACGACCCGGAAGCGGAGCACCTGTTACGACGGTCCGCCGACGCCACCGGGGCCTCACCCCGCATCGTCCGCGCCCTGGACGACCTGGTCGCCCGCTGGAACGCAGTGCTCCCGGTCCACACCCCGCTGCTCGTCACCGCGCGGCTCGCACTCGCCGAGGCCAAGGGCCAGTGGGGGCAGCGGTCCGCCGCCGCCGAGGAACTCGCCCACCTCGCCGACGCGCTGCGGCAGCACTCCGAGGTCGCACCGTCGAGGCTCGCGGCGGTCCGTCGCCGACTCGCCCACTGGCAGGAGGCGGCCGGAGACCACCGCGGTGCGTCCGCGACCGTCGAAGCCGCCCTCGAAGCCCAACTCCGGACGTCCGAACCGGCGCACCGCAAGGTGTTGTCCCTCCGGGCCCGACTGGCCACGGTCCGGACCGCGAGCGGCGACCACGCCGGCGCCGTCGCCGAGTACCGCATCCTCATCGCCGCCGCCACGGCCGCCCACGGCCCGACCTCCCGCATCGCCCTCGACTTCCGGGCACGGTTGGCGACCGCGCTCACGGCGGTGGGGGACCCCGAGGGCGCACTCACCGTGCTGCGGGAGGTCCTGGAACACCGGACCGCGCTGCGCGGACCGGACAGCAGCGAGGTCGCCGCGGCCCGCCGCAACCTGGCCGTCGCCCTCGTCGCGGCCGGACGGCGCCCCGAGGCGGTGACCCTGCTGGCCGACACCGCCACCGAGTACGAACAGCGACTCGGCCCCGCACATCCGCACTCCCTCGCGGCCCGGCAACAGCTGGCCGTCGTCCGGCACGACGGGGGGGACCTGCCGGGCGCCCTGGCCGACCTCACCCTCGTCGTGGCGCGCAGACGGCAGGCACAGGGCGACGCGCACGCCCAGACCCGGACCGCCGAACGGCTGCTGACCGAGTGGACGGCGACGGCCGAGTTCGCGGCCCGGGCGAAGCCGCAGGGGAGGCGCCGTGGGCGACCTCAGGAACCCCGGTGACGCCGGACCGCGGGGCCGCCCTGGTGGCCGGGCCGGGCGAACCGTCGCGGCTACGGGGCCGGAAGGGCCGTCCAGGAGGGTTCCCTGCGTGCCGGGAGCGGCGCCAGACAGCGGGCGGGGCGGTCGGGTTCGGTCAGACGGGAGCGGATCATCGTGATACCTCCGACGGGGGGCGAGGGTGGGCGAACCGGGCGCGGCGAACCGCTCCGGGATGCCGCCCCCCATAGACGGCACCCCGGGGCACGCCGACTCCACCGCGGCGGGTGCTGGGGGGCACCCCGTGCGACGGCGGACCCGGCTCGGTCGTCCCGCGCGCGGCGACGCTGCCGCCGCGACGCCGGAGCTGTGCGCACGGCACCCCTTTGGCGCCCACCCGGGTCGGCGGCCAGCGCAGGCTGTGGTCGGTGCCGCCCGATCTCCGGGGTGTGAACAAGTGCGCATCTCCACGCGGTTGCTGCGGAACAGAACGCCGCCCGGAAGCCAACGCGCCCGGTTTCCCGGACGATTCGCTTCCACTGCCGGGGATATTGCTATGCGTCGACGCTAGGTGTCAACGATAGTTTTCAGAAAGGAAACGATCGTTGAGGGGCTTGGGGTGCCGCGGTACCGTGTCGTGTGCGCACGACACCCCTATCGATCCCGATCCCTGGGAGTACCTCGGTGGAACCAGTTCCGTCGCTCTCCGCGACGCTTGAGCGCCTGGAAGCGTTCATCGAAGCGCGGGGGTTGAAGAGGCCGGAACTCCTCGACGTCGCGGAACTGGCGGCCAGGACGGCATTGGCCGAGTCCGAGGTCCGGGTCCTCCTCGCCGGCGGCAGTCCGCCGGCGGACACGGTCAACGACCGGGTCCGCACCCGGATCAGGACCCTGGCCGAGATCAATCTGCGGCGCACCGGGAGGAAGATGTCGGAACTCGTCGCGGAGATCTCCAGGCGCCTCGGCGTCTCCGAGTACTGGGCACGCCAGGTGTGCGACGGCAGGAAGGTGCCCAGCGTCGAATTCCTGCACGGACTGGTGGAGTTCTTCGGGGTCGACGGGGGAGAGGCGTTCTTCACCGCTCAGGGCGACGAGGCGCTGAACCGGGTCCTGCAACCCCTCCTGCGCACCCTGGAGGATCCCGCGGCGGACCCCGTCCAGGCACTGATGGACCGGTACGGAGTGAAGTCCACGGACCTGCGGACGTACGGGTTCATGACCCGCGAGCAGCTGGAGCGGCTCTTGGAAGGGGTCCTCAGGTCGGTGCTGCCCGAAGAACCGGAAGGAATCGACCGGGGCGGCACGGTCCGATGAGCACCAGGGCGATGAAGGCCCTACTCGTCGCGTTGGGCAAGGAAGCCGCGAAGACGGTACGGCGGCCGGCCGACCCGGAAACGGTGATGCACGAGTTCTGCCGCGCCATGAGCGTCCGCCGGGGCAAGCCGGTGCAACTCCTCTTCCGCGCCTTCCCCTCCGACATCCCGGTGTCCGGCATGCGCCTGGACTGTGGCGAACGCTCCCTCGTCGTCGTCGACGAGGGCACCGTGCCCGAAGCGCAACTGGTCATCCTCGGGCACGAACTGTGGCACGAGGAACAGGGCGACCACGGCCACGGTCACGGCCTGCCCGCCGCGGGCCGTACGCTCGGCACCGGACACGACGTGCCACGAGCCGTCCAGCGGGCCGCCGAAGCGGTGCTCGCCGCCGAGGAAGTGCCTCGCGAGGCGCTGCACGTGGTGGCGGCCCGCTCCGCCTCGACCGACGAACACGAGGTCGACGCCGAGACGTTCGGCCTGCTCTTCGGTCGCGAAGTCCGCACCTGGATGACGGGCCGCCACGCGGAGGGCCCCGTCACCACGACGACGGTCGAAGGCCGGATCAACCGCTCGCTCATCAACCGCCGGGGACGCCTCCTGTGACGGTCCCCGCCTTCCACATCCCCTACCTCCTGCCCACCGCCCTGCTGTTCATCGCGGTGGCCCTGAAGTTCCCCACCTTCGTGCGCGCCTGGCGGGACCCCGACATCCGCGCCACCACCCTGCTCCTCGCCCTGGCCTCCGTCGTCTACGTCATCATCACCCCGGTCAACATCCACCGGCTCAACGAGTTCACCGGCGTCCCGAACATCGCCTCGCCCAGCGCCTACTCGTTCCTGACGGCGTCCTGCGCCACCAGCCTCACCATGATCACGCGATGGCGGGAGGAAGAGAGCGAGAGCCGGCGGCGCAGAATGCGCCGCATCCATCTCATCTACGCCGGAATCACGGTCGCCCTCTGGGTGACCTTCTTCCTCGCCCACGCCCCCGCGGTACGCATCTACGACCTGGACACCTACTACGCCAGCACCCCGTGGATGCGCGAACACATCCTCCTCTACCTCGCCGCCCACACGGCTTCGTGCTTCGTCGCCTCCTCCATGCTGTGGAAGTGGTCCCCCGCAGTCACCAACCGCTGGCTGAAATCGGGCGTCGTCCTCCTCCAACTCGGCTTCGCCTCCGGCCTGGTCTACGACGCGATCAAGTTCTGTGCCATCGTCGCGCGCTGGTGCGGCACGGACTGGGACCATCTGAGCACCCGGGTCGCGCCGCCCTTCGCGCTGCTCCAGGGAGTCCTGACGGCCATCGGATTCATCGTCCCCCAGATCGGCCCCTTCCTGCTCCGACGGGCCCGCGACCGGCGCGACTACCGATGCCTGCTCCCCCTGTGGCGGGCGCTGCGGACCGCCACTCCCTCCGCGGCGACCGCCCGCCTCGGCCGCTGGGCACCCCTGGACCTCCTCCTGCTCCAGCGGGAACAGCAGATCCACGACGCGCTGCGGCTGCTCGCCCCCCACATCGACCGCGACCTCCACCGCCTCGCCCACCAACTGGCCCGCTCCGAACACGACGAGGACCGGGCGATCGGTCTGGCCGGCGCGGTGGCCGTCACCGTCGCCGTCGAACGCCACCGTGCGGGCCAGCGCTGCCCCACGGACCCGGTGCAGGTCAACGCGGACATCAGCAACCACATCCACGACATCTCCCGAGCCATGCACCACCCCCGAACCATCGACACCCTCCGCCGACGGGTGTCCCGCAGAGAAGGCGTGAACACCCATGCGTGACAGAGCAACGGCCCGCCGCCCCACGGCCCTCGTGATCGGGGCCAGCGCGACGGGCCTGTTCGCGGCCACCGCACTGGCCGAGTTCGCCGACGTGACCGTCGTGGAACGCGATGTGCTCCCGGACGGCCCCGAGCCCCGGCGCGGAGTCCCCCAGGCGCGCCACGCGCACGTGGTGTGGAGCGGCGGCGTGAAGGCGTTCAACCGCCTGCTGCCCGGCCTCGTCGACGACATCGTCGCCCACGGCGGCCGACTCCCGCGCATCATGGGCGACATGGTCTCCCGCGCCCCGAACGAGATATGGTTCCGGCGCTTCACGGCCACCCCCCACCGCAATCTGGTGTGCTCCCGGGACCTCCTCGACTGGGCCCTGCGGACCCGGGTCCTCGCCGACCCCAGGGTGACGCTCCACCAGCACACCACCGCCCTCGGCCTGACCGGTGACCGCACCCGCGTCACGGGCCTGCGCGTGCGCAGCGCGGACCAGGAACAGGTGCTGACCGCCGACCTCGTCGTCGACGGCTCCGGCCGCGGCTCCCACGCCCCCCGGTGGCTGGCGGCCCTGGGACTGCCCGCGGTCACCGAGCGCCGGGTCAACGCCGGAGTCACCTACGCCACCCGGCTCTACCGAGCCCCCGGCACCACCGCGGGCATCGCCTTCCCCCTCGTCAACGTGCAGGCCAATCCCGCCAAGGCACCCGGCCGGGGCGGCATCATCCTGCCCATCGAGGGCGGTCGCTGGATCGTCACCCTCGCCGGCACCCGGGGCGGTGAACCCACCGGCGACCCCGCCGCCTTCGTGGACTTCGCGCTCGGCCTCGACGACCCGGTCATCGGCGAACTGCTCAGGGAAGCGACCCCGCTGGGCGACGTGGACACCACCAGGGCCACCGCCAACCGCCGCCGCTACTTCGAGAAGATGAACCGTTGGCCCGACGGCTTCACCGTGCTGGGTGACGCCATCGCCGGATTCAACCCCGTCTACGGCCACGGCCTCACCGTCGCCGCGCAGAGCGCCCTCGCCGTGCGCGACACGCTCGCCACCACGCCGCTCACCGCCCCCGGCACCGCCCGCCGACTCCAGCGCGCCGCGGTCCGCCCCGTCGCCGCCGCCTGGGACCTCGCCGTCGGACAGGACGCCTTCTACCCGGGAGCCGCCGACACGCCTCCCACCCCCCTCGAACGGTGCCTCGCCCGCTTCGTGGACCGGGCCGTCGCCACCGGGGCCCGCAGCCCGCGCGCCCTTGGCGCCCTGCTCGACGTGATGAGCCTGGAGCGACCGGCGACCCGCCTGTTCTCGCCCGACATGCTCATCCCCATGCTGCTCGGCCCCAAGACCCCGCACCTGCCCGGCCCCCCACTGGCGGACGCGGAACGCGACGCCGCCCTCCCCTAACACCGGACCCGAGGCGGATATCGGCTGGCGGGCGCGGCCCGCTCCACGGTAGGAAGGCGCATGCTGAGAATCGGATCCACGGTGTTGGGCGTCTCGAACGTGCCGCGTGCCGCAGCCTTCTGGACGCAGGCCCTCGGGTACGTCCCCCGGGAAGAGACGGCGGACGACTGGGTGGTGCTGGTCCCCGCGGACGGGAACGGCACCCAGTTGTCCCTGGGCCGCAGCCGGACCCCGGTGCAGACCCACCCCCGGGTACACCTGGACCTGTACGCGCAGGACGCGGCCGACCAAGCGGCGGAGGTCGACCGGTTGCTGTCCCTCGGCGCCCACCGGGTGGACTGGGACTCGTACCCGCCCGACCCCGACTTCGTGGTGCTCGCTGACCCGGACGGCAACCGCTTCTGCGTCATCGACACCAGCCGCGGTTGACCGGTGGCCGCCACAACGGCCCGGACCCCGTGGCCACTTCAACCGATCGGCCGCAGAGGAGGAACACGTAGAGTGTGCTGCACACCTGCCGTCCCCGCCCGGGGACGAGCGACGGGGCGGCGCGCCTGGACACCAGGACGCAGAGCGGGAACGGGGGAACGGTGTACGAGGATGCCCAACACGGTTCGATGGAGCCGCTGACATGAGCCTGCTAGCCATCAGCGACCTCCACGTGCGCTACACCGAGAACCGGGACATCGTCGAGGGACTACGGCCGGAGTCGGACGACGACTGGCTCGTGGTCGCCGGAGACGTCGCGGAGACCTTCGAGGACGTCGTCTGGGCGCTGCGCATCCTGAGCGAACGTTTCGCGAAGGTCATCTGGACGCCCGGCAACCACGAGCTCTGGACCCCGCCCAACGATCCCGTCCAACTCCGGGGCGAGGAACGCTACCGCCACCTCGTCGACACCCTGCGCGGACTCGGCGTGGTCACACCGGAGGACCCGTACGAGGTGTGGCAGGGCGCCACCGGCCCGGTCGCGATCGCACCGCTGTTCGTGCTCTACGACTACTCCTTCAGGCCTCCCGGCACCTTCACCAAGGCGGGAGCGCTCGAAGTGGCGCACGAGGCCGGTGTGGTCGCCACCGACGAGTACCTGCTGCACTCCGACCCCTACCCCAGCCGTGAGGCGTGGTGCCGCGCCCGGCTGGACTACACCCGCGACCGGCTGGACCGGATCGACCCCGAACTGCCCACCGTGCTCGTCAACCACTTCCCCCTGGTGCGCGAGCCCACCCGCGTGCTGCGCTACCCCGAGTTCGCGCTGTGGTGCGGCACCGAGGCCACGGCCGACTGGCACACGAAGTACCGCGCGGCAGCCGTGGTCTACGGGCACCTGCACATCCCGCGCACCATCCACTGCGACGGTGTGCCGCACCGCGAGGTGTCGCTCGGATATCCCCGCGAGTGGCGCAGCCGGCCGACCGCGCCCGCCGGACTGTGCCGCATCCTCGCCGGGCCCGCACCGCACACCGACCGCGTCGCACCCGCCTGACACGAGCCGGCAGCCGACGCGGAACCGTGCCCCGCGCACTACCGTGAGCCCCATGGAGTCCGAGGTCAGCACGTTCCCTCCGCACCCGGTCCGGGGTGTCCGGGCCGTCTACGCGCGCCAGAGCAGTTGCCCCTCCGATTTCGCCGAGGTCACCGTGGACTTCGAGCCCTGGGAGGACGGCGTCGTGTTCGAGGTGGCCGCCGACCTGACCACCCACGGAGACCTCGGCCCGGACGAGCTGACCGCCTACCGGACCGCGCTCGCCGCGGGCGTCCGCGAGGAACTGGCGGAGCTGGGCGGCACCACCTGCGCGTTGGCGGTGGTGCTGCGCGGCATCCGGATCCACGAGGTGGATTCCCGCCCGGGGTCCTTCCGGGCGGTCGGCCGCATCGCCGTGCGCAACGCCCTGGCCCGGGTCTACGGACCACCCCCGCGGCCGAAACGCCGCCGGACCTGACCCGCCGGACGCCGGCGCCCCGGATCGGCCGCGGAGGTGGCGATGAGTTTTGCCGGCCCGGACGGTCTCACCCCCGTCAACACCCGCACCGGAGGAAGGCGAGCAAGAACGTGCCACAGCTACTCAGAGTGCAGAACTTCAACGTGTCGAGCGACGGCATCGGCGCCGGTGAGGACCAGAGCCTCGAACGTCCCTTCGGCCATGTCGATCCCGGGCGGCTGTTCGCCTGGGCCGGCGCCACGGCGAGCTGGCCCATGCGCACCGACCCCGGGGGCAGTCGGGGCCTCGACGACTACTTCACCCGCGACTTCGCCCGCAACATCGGCGCCGAGATCATGGGCCGCAACAAGTTCGGCCCCCAGCGCGGCCCCTGGCAGGACCACACGTGGCAGGGCTGGTGGGGTGACGAGCCCCCGTTCCACACCCCGGTGTACGTCATGACCCACCACGAGCGCCCTTCGTTCACCCTCTCCGACACCACGTTCCACTTCGTCGGCGGCGACCCCGCCACGGTCCTCGACCAGGCCCGGGAAGCGGCGCAGGGCAAGGACGTCCGACTCGGCGGCGGGGCGACCACCATCCGGCAGTTCCTCGACGCCGACCTCGTCGACACCCTGCACGTGGTCGTCTCACCGGTGGAGCTCGGCTCGGGAGTACGCCTGTGGGAGTCCCCCGACGAACTGCTCGACCGGTTCCACCTGGAGGTCGTGCCCAGCCCGAGCGGGGTGACGCACCACCTGTTCTGGCGCAGATGACCACCGCTCGGGGCGGCCTGTGCGTCACCGCAGGTGGAACCGGTCCGCCCAGGACATGACGTCCGTGGTGGTCGCGTTGCCGCCGCAGAGCACCAGCCCCAGCCTCGCCCCGTCACCGACGCGGTCCAGCACCTGCCGGGCCGCCGGAAGGAGGCATCCCGCGGCCGGCTCCGTCCAGACCTTGGCATGGTTCGCGAGATCGAGGGTGCCCTGCACGGCCTCGGCGTCCGACACCACGACCACGTCGGTGACGAGGGCGGACACATGGTCGTAGGTGAGCTGGGAAACGGCGGGCGCGCTCAGCGTGGAGACGATCGAGGACAACTCGACGGGTACGGGGCCGCCCGCGGCCAGCGCCGCGGACATGGACCGGGCGCCCTCCGTCTCCACGCCCCAGATCCGCACCTGGGGCCGTCGGGCACGCAGCGCCACGGCGACACCGGAGACCAGCGCGCCACCCCCGACGCTGACGAGGACGTCGGTCACCTCACCGGCGTCCTCCGCGAGTTCCAGACCGACCGTGCCCTGGCCGGCCACCACCACGGGATCGTCGAACGGATGGACCAGGGTGAGCCCCTCGCCCTGCAAGCGGGTCATGAGCGCGAACGCGGCGTCCATGGTGTCGGCCAGCTTCACCGTGGCCCCCGCGGCTTCGGCGATCTCCACCGCGCGTGCGGGTGCCGACCGCGGCATGACCACGGTCGCCTTCACGTCCAGCACCTCGGCCATGACCGCAACGGCGATCCCGTGGTTGCCGCCGCTCACCGCGACCACCCCGGCGGCGCGGTCCGCCGCGCTCAACGCCAGCAGCTTCGCCGCCGCCCCGCGCGCCTTGAAGGAGCCGGTGCGCTGCAACAGCTCCAGCTTGGCGGTGACCGGAACCCCGAGCAGCGCGGACAGGCCCGGGGCGGCAACGGTCGGGGTGCGCAGGACCTGCCCTGCGATGCGGCGGGACGCCTCTTCGATGTCCGAGATGTCGATCACGGCTGTGCCCTTCTGTGCGGGTCCCCGGCGGGCGACGGAAGGGGACGAGCCCGCCGGCGGGCTCGCGCGAGTCTCCCGCGGAGACCTAGGGACCGTAGCACCGCTCAGCGGCGGGCGAGGGCGCCCCCCGACGCGCTGAGCAGCGCAGACGCTCCGTTCAGGGTTTGAACCACGCGGTGCAGCCGGTGTCCGCGCCGGCCGCGCCCGCGCAGACCCGATAGCTGAGCACCGGTGCGCTGGCGCTCGTGCTCTGCTCCCCGCACCCGGCGGTGACCCCGTTGGCGTCGGCGATCGTCGCCGTCACCAGGTTCCCGGAACTGCTCGTGAACGTGTAGTGGGTCCGTACGCCCCAGTTGTCGCTGAAGGTGTCACAGGCGTACACCCGTAGACCGTCGCTGCCCGCGCCTCCGTACCCGCGGGTCTGACCGTTGACCTGCACGGTCTGCTCGCCGGCCGAGGCCGGTGCCGCCGTGAGCAGCGCGGTGCTCGTCGCGGTGACGGCCGTCAGTAGCGCTCGGGTCGTTCGTCCCATGGCTGAATCCCCCTGATCGTGCGATGCGTCACCAGGAGCTTGGCACCGGCCGCCCCGTCCGAACCTCCGGCGCCGGGCAGGTCACCCGGATCCCTGATCCGCGGGACGGTTGTTCACCTCCCCACCGGGGTGGACATCCCACGCGATCACTGGACCGTCATCACTGCCCGGGAAGCGGGGACCCGCCCGGCCGGCTCAGGTGCGGCTGCGGGGCACCACTGCATCCGGGTCGGCCCGGTGCTCGGGCACCGGCTCCGGCGGATCGGACTCGCGCAGACCGATCCGACCGTGCAACCGCCGCAGCGGCCCCGGTGCCCACCAGTTGGCGCTGCCCGCCAGACGCATGAACGCGGGTACCAACAACCCGCGCACCACCGTGGCGTCCATGAGCACGGCGAGCGCCAGCCCCAGGCCGATGGCCTTGAGATAGGTGATGCCCGAGGTCATGAAGCCGGCGAAGACGATGGCGACGAGCAGCGCCGCGGCCGACACCAGACTGCCGGTGCGGCCCAGCCCCCGGGCCACCGACCCGACGGGGTCACCCGTTCGCTCGTACTCCTCCTTGATGCGGGAGAGCAGGAACACCTCGTAGTCCATCGACAGTCCGAAGGCGATGCAGAACAGCAGCATCGGCACGCTCCACGTGATCGCGCCGGTCACCGTGAAGCTGCCGATGACGCCGTCCAGATGACCTTCCTGGAAGCCCCACACCAGAACGCCGAAGGTGGCACTCAGACTGAGCAGGTTCAGCACCAGCGCCTTGAGGGGCAGCAGCACGCTCCCCGTCAGCAGGAACAGCAGGACCAGCGTGCTGCCGCCGATGACGGCCAGGGCCCAGGGCATCTTCGACGTCAAGGACCGCAACGAGTCCTCCAGGACCGCGCCGGGACCGGTGACCTGAACGGGGAACGGCGCGTGCGCGGTGCGGATCTCCTGCACCAGCGCACGGCCCGCGTCGTCCGTCTCGGGTTCCTTCGGGACCACCTTCAGATAGGCGGACCGCTCCGCGGCGAAGGCGGCCGATGCGGCACCCGGGGGAGTGCGGCGCTCGCCGTGCGCATAGCCGCCCGTGTAGGTGTCGACCCGCGCCACGCCGGCCAGCCGGGACAGCCGCTGCGCGTAGGCGTCGACCTCGCCCACGGCCGCCGCGGGATCGCCCACCGCACGCAGCACCACCAACGCGGCGTGGTTCTCCTGGGAGGCGTACTCGTTGCGCATGACCTCGCCGACCTGGAAGGAACTGGCGCTCGACGGCAGGATGCGCTCGTCGGCCAGATTCAGCTTGAGGTGGAGGAAAGGCGCCCCGAGCAGCAGGAGCAGGGCGACGGCGGCCAGACCGACGGGCAGCGGGAAGCGCATCACCGCCGTGGCCGTGCGGTGCCAGAAGTTCTCCTCCCGCCGGGGCCCGGACCGGCCGGGCACCCGGAGGCTGTCGATGCGCGGACCGAGGACCTTCAACAGCGCCGGCAGCACGGTCACCGAGGCCAGCGCGGCGATCAGTGCCACGGGAATGCCGGCATAGGCGAAGGAGCGCAGGAAGTAGAACGGGAAGACCAGCAGGCCGCCGAGCGCCAATGCGACCGTCACCGCGGAGAACGCCACGGTACGGCCCGCCGTACGCACGCTGGTGATCAGGGCCGTGTCGGTGTCGGCGCCGCGCGCCAGCTCCTCGCGGTACCGGCTGATGATGAACAGGCTGTAGTCGACGGCGAGTCCCAGCCCCAGCCCGGTGGTGATGTTCATCGCGAAGACCGACACATCGGTGAACAGGGTGAGTACGCGCAGCACGAAGAAGGCGCACGCTATCGTCAGGGTGCCGATCACCAGCGGCATCGCGGCCGCGACCACTCCACGGAAGACGAAGATCAGGACGACCAGGAGCACCGGCATCGCGATGGCCTCGGCTTTGAGCAGGTCCGCCATCGTCCGGTCGGTGATCTCGACGCCCGCCTTCGCGGCGCCGCCCTGCCGGATCTGCACCCCTTCCACGGTGCCCTCGTACGCCCCGCCGCGCTCGGACATCCACCTCTGGACGTGGTCGTCGTTCCCCCTGACCCAGGCCAGGATCAGGGCACTTCGGGAGTCCGCGGCCCGCAGTGCTGCCGGCCGGCCCGCCGACCAGTACGAGTACGCCTGGCGGACGTCGGGTTCCGCGGCCAGACGTTCCGTCACCCGTGCGGCGGCGGTGGCGACCGTCGCGTCGTCCACACCCCGTTCGTCCTCGACGAGCAGCACCAGATTGGGTTGACCCACGTCGAAGCGGTCGGCCAGGAACGCTGTCGCCCGGGCCGACTCGGTCCCCGGGTCCTCGTAGCCGCCGGCCGAGAGTCTCGGGAACGCGGTGGCGCCCACGGCGGCGGCGACCACGAACAGCAGCAGGGCGACGCGGAGGAAGCGCCTGCGCTGCCGTAGTACGGCCCGGGCCAGTGACTGGAGCATGTCTGTCTCTCCTCGGAGTGTTCCGCCCCCGCCCACCGGATGACCGGTTCCACAGGGGCCCGTCGAGCGGGAGCGCCTTCTCGGTGGGCACGGCCGTGCCCCCTCGGGGTGCTTCCAGGAGGTCGACGGAACGAGGCCCGCCGTTCGTGACATCGGGCACGGGCCGCGGCTCCAGCGGCCGTTCGGGGACGTCGGTCCGCCGGACGGAACCTAGAATCGGACGAGATCACGAACGCACGGGGCAGAGGGGACAACGGGTGGAGCTGACCGGTGCGTTGGCGGACGTCGACTGGGCCTCGCACCGCCCCGCGGTCTTCGGAGCGGCCTACCGGATCCTGGGCACCGTGGCCGAGGCCGAGGACGTCACCCAGGAGGTTTGGTTGCGCGCCGCCGCGGCCGACCGGTCCGACGTGCGCGACCTACGGGCCTGGTTGGTGACCGTGGCCGCCCGGACCTCGTACAACGTGCTGAAGTCGGCCCGGGTCCGACGCGAGTCCTATGTCGGGCCCTGGCTCCCCGAGCCGCTGCTGACCGGACCCGACGTCGCCACCCAGGTGCTCGTGGACGAGTCGGTGGGCACCGCGATGCTGGTCGTCATGGAGCGGCTCACCCCCGCCGAGCGGGTGGCGCTGGTGCTGCACGACGTCTTCGACTTCCCGTTCGTCCGGATCGCCGAGGTGCTGGGCGGCACGCCGGCCGCCAGCCGGAAGCTCGCCTCCCGTGCACGGGCGCGGATCGCCCAGGTCAAGGAGCGCCCCCGGGCGTCCAGAGCCGAAACGGAACGCGTCCTCGGGGCGTTCAAGGCGGCTGCCCAAGCGGGGGACATGGCCGGGCTCGTCGCACTGCTGGACCCCGGGGCGGTCTACGTCGGCGACGGCGGCGGTCGGGTCGCCGCCGCCCGCAGGCCGGTCCTGGGCGCCGGGCCGATCGCCCTGCTGGCGGTCAGGCTGGTCACGATCCTTCGTCCCGACTCGATCCGGATCGTCGAAGCGAACGGGTACCCGGCCCTGGCGACCTACCGCGCGGGTCAACTGCTCTGGCTCGACACGGTGGAGATCACCGACGGGCGGATCACGGAGCTCCGCAGACTGGCCAATCCCGAGAAGCTGGCCCGCATCGGTCACATCTGAATCCGCTGTCCTGTCTCCCTGTCGAACCCTCCGATCCCCGGAGGGGCCGAACGGGAGAGGGACGACACGATGGCCCACGTAGTGATCATCGGAGGCGGTTTCGCGGGCGTGTGGAGCGCGGCGGGCGCGGCGCTGGTGCGCGGCGATGCGGACCTGCGCATCACGCTCATCGCGCCGAACGAACACCTGGTGCTGAGGCCGCGGCTCTACGAGGCGGAGCCGGACCTGGCCAAGGTCGAGCTGAGCCGGGTCCTCGAACCGATCGGCGTCGAGCACCTGCGGGCCTCGGTGAGCACGATCGACACCGGCCGCCGCGTCGTGGTGGCAGCCGGCCGGGAGATCGCCTACGACCGCTTGGTGCTGGCGGCGGGCAGCAAGCTCGTCCCGCCCCGGGGCCTGCCCGGCGCCGAACGGCTCTTCGACATCGACACCCTGGACGGGGCCCGTCGCCTCACCGACCATCTGCGCGGCCGGGCGGAGCACTCCGTCGTGGTCGTCGGCGCCGGATTCGTCGGACTGGAGGCCGCCACCGAACTGGCCGCCCGAGGGAGGGTGTTGCTGGTGGACCGGTCGGAGGTGGTCGCCGAGCAACTCGGCCCGGGCCCGCGGGCGGCGATCGAGTCGGCCTTGGACGAGTTGGGCGTCGAACGTCGCCTGGGGACGACGGTGACGGAGGTCGGCGACGGCTACGCCGTGCTCCGTGACGGCACCAGGGTCCCGGCGGACGCCGTGGTCTGGTCCGTGGGGATCAGGGCCAGTGAGCTCACCGGGCAGATATCCAAGGAGTTGGATCACCTCGGCAGGATCCCGGTGGACCGACACCTGCGGGCGCTTCCCGAGGTGTTCGTCGCCGGAGACACGGCCGCTGCGGCCTTCGACTCCGAGCACACCGTCATGCAGGCGTGCCAGCACGCCACCCCGCTGGGCAGGGTGGCCGGCTACAACGCGGCAGCCGATCTGCTCGACGTGCCGCTGCGCGACTTCACCCCCGGCCCGTACGTCACCTGCCTGCACCTGGGGAGCGCCGGTGCGGTCTTCACCCGGGGCTGGGACCGCACGGTGATGGCCTCCGGTGCCGAGGGCGCGAGCGTCAAGAAGTGGATCAACGAGCAGATCCACCCTCCGGTCGACGACGCCTCGGAGATCCTTGCCGCCGCGGACCACGTCCACCTCGACATCCCGTTCTTCCCCCTCCCCGAGCTCCCCGACCTTCCCGACGAGGAGGCCGTTTCCGCCGTCTGAACCCCGCACAGGGGCCGCCCGGTCTCCTCACGGCCCGGCCAGCCGTGAGGGCCGGGTTGCTATGCTCGCTGTCATGGCACGAGGTATCTGGTCGCAGAAGGTTCGATCCGCCCGCTGACGGCGGCGCCTTCTCCCTGCTGAATCAGCGCTCGCCGTCCCGGTTCCCGCCGGGCGGCCCTTCCGCTTGCCCGGCTCCACTGCGAGCTGCGGAGCACCGTTGAACCCCACGCCGATCACGCCGACCACGCCGACCCACGAAGCCGTGTCCCTGCCCGTCGAGGCGGGTGCCGGCGCGCACCTGCGCATCGAGGGCGTCACCGTCACCCGCGGAGCCCGACGCGTCCTGAACGACGTCTCGCTCACCGTGTCCGCCCGGTCGCGGACCGCCGTCGTCGGCGAGAACGGCCGCGGCAAGACGACCCTCCTCCACGTACTCGCCGGGCTGATCACACCCGACGGGGGCACCGTTCGTCGGGCCGGCACGATCGGCCTGGCACGACAGGAACTGTCCGTGCGGGGCGGCGAGAGCGTCGGCACCCTGACCGCCCGGGCGGCGACCGCGTCGCTGGCCGCCCTCGACGCGCTGGACCGGGCGGCCTGCGCCATGACCGACGGCGACCCCGCCGCCGGCGACCGGTACGCCGCTGCACTCGAAGCCGCCACCCGGCTCGACGCGTGGGACGCCGAACGCCGCGTCGACGTTGCACTCGCATCCCTGGGCGCCCCCACCGACCGCGACCGCCCCCTGACGACGATGTCGGTCGGGCAGCGCTACCGGGTCAGGCTGGCGTGCCTGCTCGGCGCCCGACACGACGTCCTGCTGCTCGACGAACCGACCAACCACCTCGATGCCGCCGGGCTGGACTTCCTGACCCGCAGCCTGCGCGAGCACCACGGCGGGCTCGCCGTCGTCAGCCACGACCGGGCGCTGTTGCGCGACGTCGCGAACCGGTTCCTCGACCTCGATCCGACCCGCGACGGCAGGGCCCGCCTGTACACCGGGAGTTACGACTCCTGGCAGGACGGCAGACGCCGCGAGCGGGAACGCTGGGAGCAGGACCACGAGGAGCAGCAGACCGAGCACCGTCGGCTCCAGGACGCGGTGTCGAAGGCCCGGGACCGGCTCTCCACCGGCTGGCGACCGGACAAGGGGACGGGGAAGCACCAACGGCAGTCCCGTGCACCGGGCGTCGTCCAGGCCCTGAACCGGCAGCAGGAAGCCCTGGAAGCGCACCGGATCGACGTACCGGAGCCGCCACCGGCCCTGCGGTGGCCCGACTTCGGCATCCGTCCGGGTGCGCCACAGGTGCGGGCGCACGGTGTCGCCGTCGCCGGGCGGCTGGCCGGTCCCCTCGACCTCACCCTCGACGGCGGTGACCGGCTGCTCGTCACCGGACCGAACGGTGCCGGCAAGTCCACGCTGCTCGCGGTGCTGGCCGGTTCGCTCGCTCCCACGGCCGGGCACGTCGTGGTGGCGCAGGGGGCGCGGATCGTCCGGGTCACCCAGGAGACCACCGCGCAGGACCCCCGGCTCACGGCCCGTGAGGTGTACGCCGACCAGGTGGGACGGTGGGTGGCCCGCGGTGTGTTGCGGGACGCCGACGCCGTGCCGCTGGGAGGGCTCGGGCTGCTGGACTCCGAGGCCGCTCGCACTCCGGTCGGGCGGATGTCGCAGGGGCAGCAGCGGCGCCTCGACCTGGCGCTGGCGCTGGCCGGGCGGCCCGGACTGGTCCTGCTCGACGAACCGACCAACCATCTGTCGTCGGGCCTGGTCGACGAGCTGACCGACGCGATCCGTGGAACGAGCGTCGCCGTCGTCGTCGCCACGCACGACCGGCAACTACTGCGGGACCTCGCCGACTGGCCGCGTCTGGAGGTGGGCTGACCTCCGGTACCGGGCGTAGCGAGCCGGTGTGACGTCGAGGTGGCGGGTGAAGTGCCGGTTCAGATGGGCCTGGTCGTAGAAGCCCACCGCCGCTGCGACGTCCGCCGGTCGCTGGCCGGCGAGCAGGAGCCGGCGTGCCCGGTCGATGCGCCTGCCGGTGAGGTAGGCGTGCGGAGGGAGCCCGTAGGTCTGCTTGAAGCAGCGGACCAGATGGGTGGGGTGAGCGTGCAGCAGCCCGGCCGCCTCGTGGAGGGTCAGCCCGTTGGACAGGCGCTCGTCCAGCAGGTCGCGTAGGGCGCCGGCCGTGCGCGAAGGCTCGCGGTCCGGTGCTCCGGTCCGCGGTGCACGGAGGTGGCGGAGCAGCCGTTCGCGTACCAGCGTCAGTCGGCACTCCGCTTCGAACGCGTCCTGCGGGCCGGTGAGTGCCCCGTGCAGTTGGTGGACGCGACGGCGCAGGACCCGGTCCGCGTGGACCGGGTCGTCCACCGCGGCTCCGATCCACCGTGCCGGGAGGACCCCGGTGTCGAGGTAGAGCACGCGCTTGCGGAATCCCGACGGCTGTACCGTCCTCCCGTCGTGGGGTACCCCGGGTGGCAGCAGGACGACCGCACCCGCGCCGGCCGCCCCGTGGCGACGCCGGTCGACGGCGAAGTCCACCGTCCCGGCGTCGAGGATCATCAGGCTCCACGTGTCATGGGTGTGGACCGGGTAGGCGTGGTCGGTGAATCGGGCGTGGAACACCTCGGTGATCCCCGCGACCGACGGTCGCCAGGCGCTGACTCGGGTGCGGGGCAGCTCGTCGGTCATGCCAGGAACGTACAAGACCCGGTGCCGGCGGTGGTCGCATGCTCGTCGTATGACCACACGCAAGGAATCCGTGAACCTCGCCCACGCCCTCGCGCAGTTCAACGAGTTCTGGGCGCAGAAGAAGCTCGCCGATCTCAACGACTACGAAGTCAAAGTCGCCAAGCTGAAGGGCGAGTTCGTCTGGCACGCCCACGAGGACACCGACGAACTGTTCCTGGTCATCAGCGGCCGGCTCGTCATCCAGCTCAGGGACGGCGACGTCGTGCTCGAACCGGGGGAGCTGTTCGTGGTGCCCCGGGGCGTCGAGCACTGCCCGGTGGCCGACGAGGAGACGGCCGTCCTCCTGGTGGAACCGGCGGGAGTCCGCAACACGGGCGATGCGGGCGGGCCGCTGACCAGGGCCCCCGAGACCCTGGGCTGACGTCGCCCTACGCGCGGGCGTCCTCGTCCGGGTGCAGGGCGTCGAGGATCAGGGTGAGGCCGAAGGTGAATTCGTCGGCGTAGTCGTACCCGGGCTTGAGGGCGTGTTCGGTGGCGAGTTCCGTGAGGTGGGGGTAGGCGTCGGTCGGCATGTCGCGGAGGATGGCCCCCGCGACTTCGTCCAGCTCCGCCGCGCCGTTGAACGGCAGGCTCAGCTCCTGCATCACGAAGCCGTACAGGTAGCTGTCGATCAGCGAGAAGGCGTGCGCGGCCATCGCGACGGAGAAGCCCCCCGTGCGCAGCGTCCCGATGACGGCGTCGTGGTGGCGCAGGGTCGCCGGGCCGGGCCGGGCGCGGGAGTCCAGCAGGCCGACGGCCCACGGATGGCTCCGGAGCACGGTGCGTACGGAGATCGCGCGCAGGCGCATGGCGCTCTTCCAGTCCGCGTCGCGCGGCGGCAGGGCGATCTCGCTGAACACGGCGTCCACCATGCCGTCGAGGATGTCGTCCCTGCTCGCGACGTGGTGGTAGAGCGACATGGCTTCGACGCCCAGCGGTTCGGCGATGGCCCGCATGGTGAGCGCGGCCGTGCCCTTCTCGTCCGCCACCGCGACCGCGGTGCGGATCACGCGGTCGCGGCTGAGCGGGGTGCGTGCCGCCCCCTTGCGCCGGCCCTGGCCCGCCTCGCGCATCTACCGTCCCCTTCCCGACTCCTTGACTGCCTTACGCCATAAGGTTACGTTCCCTTACGACGTAAGGTCAACGTTGCGGCGAAGGGGATGCGCCATGGGCACGGAACGCGTGAAGAAGGTCTGCATCATCGGGGCGTCGGGGAAGCTCGGCCAGTACATGGTCCGACACGCGCTGGAGCGCGGCTACGAGGTGGTGGGCGTGTGCCGGGAACGCAGCGTGCCGAAGCTGGCCGGGTTCGAAGGGCGGATGACCGTCGTCCCCGGACCCACGAACGACCCGGAGGTGATCCGGCGGGCGGTCGCCGGGTGCGACGGGGTGCTGACGGTCCTGGTGCCCTGGGGCGTGCAACAGTACGCATCGGGCACGGCACAGGCGGTGCTCGACCACGCGCGGCCGGACGCCCGTCTGGTCTTCTCCTGCGGCTGGCACATCACCCGCGACGGCAAGGACACGTACTCCCGGCTGTTCACGGCAGCGGTCAGGGTCGCCGCCCTCCTGGGCAAGCTGGTCCGCGCCGCCGAGATCGACGACCAAGTGGAGGCGTGTCGCCGGGTGTTCGCCAGTGACACCCGGTGGACCGTGGTGCGCGGCAGCACCTTGGAGGAGGGCGAGAGCCAGGGCCTGCCCGTGTGGAGCCGGCGGGTGGGCGATCCCGTACTGGCGAGCAACCTCACGCGCCGGGTGGACTTCGCGCTGTTCATGGTGGCGGCGCTCACCGACGACGCCCTCCTCCAGGAGGCCCCGGCGATCGTCGGCCGCTACACCCCGAGCGCCCTAGCCCACGGCCCCGGGGCGGGCGGTCGGGAACGGCTGCCCGAAGACCGCCCCTGACCCGTGCGCTGCCGCCCCCCGTAGCGGCAGCGCCGTGCAGTGGCCCGGCGTCGCCGGAGCCGGTCCCTGCCCCGCCGGGACATCAGCAGAGCGGACGGGTCACATGCCGGCCAGTTGGCCGCCGTCCACGAGATGGGTGGAGCCCGTCTGGAAGCCGAAGTCGGCGGAGGCCATGCCGAGGGCTGCGGCAGCGATCTCCTCCGGCAGCGCCATCCGCTTGAACGCGTCCACGCTCCGGGCCGCCATCTCCGCCTTCAAACGCGCCCACTCCGCGTCCGAGACGCCCGCGGGCCGGTGCACGTCCAACATCGGCGTGTCCGTCATGCCCGGTGCGAGGGCGACCACCCGGATGTTGTACGGACCGTTCTCGATGGCGGCGGCCTGGACGAGCCCGGTCACGCTGTTCTTGGACGCCGTGTACGAGGCCAACCCCGGCCGCGTCTGGATCTGGTTCGACGAGCCGGTCGCGATGATCACGCCACCGCCCCGGCGCCGCATGTGCGGGATCTCGTACTTCAACGCCAGGAACAGTCCGCGCGCATTGGTGAGGGCGACATCGTCCCAGTCCGCGACCGACACCTCGTGCAGATCCGTGAACGCCTTCTGGACGCCCGCGTTGTTGAAGGCCACGTCCGGGCCGCCGTACCGGTCCACCACCCGGTCCACGAACGACTCCACCTGTGCGGGGTCGCGGACGTCGGCACGGAAGTAGGTGGCCTCGCCGCCGGACCCGCGGATCTCCTGTTCGACCTCGCGGCCGAGGCGCGCCGTCCGTCCGCAGAAGCCGACCCGGGCGCCCTCACGGGCGAAGGCCAGCGCCGCGGCCCGTCCGATCCCCTTGGTGGCGCCGGTGATCAGCACCGTCTTGCCCGCGTACCGACCGGCACCGGACCTCCCCGCGGCCCGTTGCGAGGCCGCTGCGCCCGGTGCCCCCATGGCCGCACCGGCCGCCGCGGCCGCCGCGCCACCCAGTACGGTCCTCCGGTTCACCGACCCGACTCTCCTGTCCGTCACTGCCTCGTCCCTCACAGTCGTCCTCCTGGTGCCCGAACGTGCGATCACCCCGAACCCTCCTGCACCCGCGGACCGGGTACATCCGCCGGACGAAGGGAAGGCGTGCCGACGAACGGCGGTTGTGACGTTCGGGGACCCCCGACTTTCGTCGCATGCGCTCGGCATCGCGGTTGCCTACCATGCAGGGGATGCGGACCACTACGCCGTTGTTCTCAACTCCTTTCACCACAGGACCGGTTGTGCACCTCTACGGGGTGCCCCTGACGCCGGCCCGACGCCGTCTGCTGCTCGCCGCCGGCCTCGCCTTCGTGACGTACCGGGCGGTGAGCGATGCACTGACCAGCGGTGCGGGCTTGATCGGCAACCCCTGGGCCAGCGCCGCGGTGGCCGTGGCCCTGTGCGCGGCCCTGCCGCTGGGCGGCCGGCTGCCGCTGGCCGTCGCGGTGCTCGCCACGGCCGGTTTCCTGCTGGAGAGCCAGGTCTGGCCCGTGCTGGTGGCGCTGTACGGAGTCACGCTCCGCCGGCCGCCGGCGGTGGCGCTCGCCCTGACCGGCGCCGCCTACGTGCCCGCGGCCCTCGGTCCGGCCCGGGAGTGGCTGAACATGCCGGTGCTGACCTTCCTGCCCTGTGCCGTCCTGGTCGTGCCACTCGCCTTCGGGCTGGCCGCGGGCAGCCATCGCGAACTGGCCCGGCACCTGGCCGGTCGGCTCGACGAGGCGGAGGTGCTGGCGAGACTCCGCGACGAGCAGGTGCGCCTGTCCGAACGCGCCCGCATCGCCCGGGAGATGCACGACGTCCTGGCCCACCGCCTCAGCCTGCTCGTGCTGCACACCGGGGTGCTCCAGCGGCGCGCGGACGAGGTGCCGGAGCCGGTGCGCGAACGGCTCGCCCTGCTCCGCGACGTCGGCGCCGGCGCGCTGGACGATCTACGTGACCTGCTCGGGGCGCTCCGCGATCGCGAGAGCCCGCCGCCGCTGACACCCACCGCGGACGACCTCCCGGGCCTGATCGAGGAGGCGACGGCGGCCGGCACCCCGGTGCGGTCCCGGGTCGATGCGCTGACCGGGCTGCCGGCGGCGCTGCGGCTCGCCGTGCACCGCATCGTCCAGGAGGCCCTGACCAACGCCCGCAAGCACGCCCCCTCGCAACCCGTGGAGCTGACGGTGGTGGTCGGCCCGACCCGGGTGGAGGTCCGCGCGGTGAACCCCGTCCCCGGCGAGGCGGACGGCGGGCCGGACGGCGGGCCGGCACCGAACGGTCACGGCGGCTACGGTCTCATCGGGGTCGCCGAACGGGTCACCGCCCTGGACGGTGCGTTGACGGCCCGCCGCACGGATGACGGCCGGTTCCTGCTCCGGGCGCGGCTGCCGCTCGGCGCCCACCCGGCCGGCGGCACCAGGAAGGGGGCCGCATGGGAGTCGGCCCACTGATCAGAGTGCTGATCGCCGATGACGACCCCTTCGTCCGGGCCGGTCTGAGTGATCTCCTGCGGACCGACGACGGACTCGAACTCGTCGGCGAGGCCCCGGACGGACGCGCGGCGGTGGACCTCGCGCGACGGACCCGTACGGACGTGGCCCTGGTCGACATCCGCATGCCGGTGATGGGCGGCATCGCGGCGACCGGCGCCCTGCGGTCCCTGCCCCGCCCGCCCGCGGTGGCCGTGCTCACCACCTTCGACCTCGACGAGTACGTGTACGGGGCGCTCCGCGCCGGGGCCGCGGGCTTCCTGCTCAAGGACACGCCGCCGGACGACATCCTGCGCGCGGTCCGGGTCGTCGCGGGCGGTGGCGCCATGCTCTCGCCGACGGTCACCCGTACCGTCATCAGCCGTTTCCACCGCCCCGACACCGCACGTACCCGGGCCGCTCGCAGGGCCGTAGCCCGTTTGACGGCTCGGGAGCGCGAAGTGCTGGACCTCGTGGCGGAGGGGCTGACCAATGCGGAGATCGCCGGCCTGTTGCAGCTGCGCGAGTCGACGGTGAAGGCCCACGTCAGTCGCATCCTCACGGAACTCGGCGTGACGAACCGCGTCCAGGCCGCCCTCGTCGCCCGCGACGTGCTCTGAAGCGGCCGGCTCCCAGCACCCCGGCCGTGCCCCGACGACGACCGCGGATCGCCGTACGTCCGCCCCTCCCGGCGAAGTCCACAGCGCTCCGGGTCCACCGGCGTGCGATTCCGTAGCTAGGGGTAAGGAAACCGTAAAAGCGGCTGGTAGGGTCATCGATCCATCTAATTCAACCTGTCCGAAGGACTTCGCATGACCATGCCCGCGCCACCCGGCGACCAGAACCCCAAGGGCCAGGAACCGACGGCCCAGGGTCCGTGGGGCTCCGGACCGTGGGGGCCGTCCGCTCCGCACTGGCCGTACCCGATGGCGACGCCGCCGCCGCGCAACGGCATGGGCATCGCGGCCCTGGTGCTCGGCGTGGTCGGCGTACTCCTGGGTCTGGTCGTCATCTTCTTCTGGATGTCCTGGCTGCCCGCCCTGCTGGCGCTCGTGTTCGGCTGCATCGGGCTGAGCCACGTCCGCAAGGGGGTGGCCACCAACCGGGGGATGGCGCTGGCCGGCGTGATCCTGGGCGTGGTCGGTCTGCTGGTCTCCGTCGGCGGCGGGGCGCTCACCGTGTGGACGCTCAACGACGTCACCGAAGAGGCCCGTGACGACGCCGTTGCCGCGGAGGCGTCGACGGCGGCGGAGGAAGCGGCCGAGGAACGGGAGCGGCACAAGGAACGTGAGGAGGAGCGGGCCAGGCGGTTGTCGTTCGGCGAGACCTACACGTTCGGGGACGGTCTGAAGGTCACGGTTGCCAAGCCGAAGCCGTTCGTCCCCGATGCCTATGTGGAGGGCCACGCGAAGGGCAACGAGGCGATCGAGGTGACGGTCACCGTCGTCAACACCGGCCCGGAGCGGGTCCCGGTCGAGACGGGGCTGCCCACCGTCATGGACGCCGACGGCGTCTCCGCGGAGCTGGTGATCGACGGAAGCGGACGTCAGAAGATCATCACCGGCCATGTCCTCCCCGGCAAGCAGGCCGTCGGCAAGTACGCCTACTCGCTGCCCCCCGACGCGGCCGATGAGGTCGAGGTCCAGTTCAGCCCCGACCTGGAGCGGTGGGCGGATTCGTACTGGTCCGGCCCCAACTGATCTGCTGGTGCCGCACGGGGACCGGGAACCACAACCGGGCCTCAGGGAGCGTGGCCGCGGCCGTCCCGCGGACCGAAGGCCGCGAGGGCGTCCGCATCGGTCGCGCGGGCCCGCAGGAAGTAGTCCGCCCACGCTTCGACCTCGGGATAGGACGAGTCCCGGCAGACCTCGACGACGGCCGCGTCGATGTCGAAGTCGGTGACGCGCAGCTCGACACCGGGGCCCAACAGGGCCCAGTGCGCTCCGGCCCGGCCGTAGGGCATGCCGACGCTGCCGGGATTGATCACGAGCCGACCGTGGGCGAGGCGGACGAACGGCATGTGGGTGTGACCGCAGACCACCGTGCGGACGTCGCTGCCGAGGCCGTCGAAGACCTCCGCCCAGCGGTCCGGGCGGGAGTCGACCAGGACGACCTCCTCGTCGTCACGGGGGGTGGCGTGGCAGAACAGCACCTTCCCCAGACCGCGCACCGAAAGCGACACCGATGCCGGCAGCGAGGCGAGGAGGTCGAGGTGGCCCTCCCGGAGCTGTTCGGCCGCCCAGGGGGCGATCGGATCGGGGACGGTGCCGCCTCCTCCCCGGCGGCACTCCAGCAGCTCGCGGTCGGCGTTGCCGCTGACCCAGACGACGCGCTCACCGAGGCCGAGCAACAGGTCGAGGACCCGGGCGGGCTGCGGTCCGGCCGCGATGTCGCCGGTGACCACGAGGCGTTCGGCGGCGCTGACGTCGGGTTCGGCGAGGGCGGCCTCCAGGGCCGGGAGGACTCCGTGGATGTCGGACAGGACGGCGACTCGGTTCAGCATGGTGGCCACTGTGCGGGGAAGTCCGCCGAGGAGCGAGGATGTTCGCCGGGCGCGTAGTTCACCTGACGGCCGTTTCCGGGTGCGTCGAGCTGTCTCCACGAAGGTCGAGCCACTCTCAGTGAAGGTCGAACGACCGCCCCTGACGGTGTGCCGAGCCGCACTGATCGGCACCTGACCACGCCGGTTGATACCGCCCCTCGCTCATCCGTGCCAGGATTCGCGGGTGGAGAGCATCGACGTCCCGCGTGCGATCGCAGCTGCGACTTCGGTCGCCGCATCGCTCGACCTGTCGGCCCACGACGCGATCGTTCTCCACCACTCGAACAGGCTGGCGCTGCGGCTGACGCCGTGCGACGTCCTCGCCCGGGTCGCCCCTGCGGAGCACGGGGCAGCACCGTTCGAAGTCGAGCTCGCGCAACGGCTCGCCGAGGTCGGATGCCCG
The DNA here is from genome assembly GCF_042732055.1 of Streptomyces sp. NPDC059816. NCBI lineage: Bacteria > Bacillati > Actinomycetota > Actinomycetes > Kitasatosporales > Streptomycetaceae > Streptomyces > Streptomyces sp. NPDC059816. The sequence goes on along the minus strand of NZ_JBHWIQ010000014.1, from coordinate 27,348 downwards.
ACGGGCCTCTTGGAACCCCGGGTGGTCCCACGGGTGCACCTGCGTGACGGCTTCACCGTGACGCTGTGGACCTACTACGAACCCGTGACGACCCACACCTCACCGGTCGACTACGCCACGGCGCTGGAGCAGCTGCACGCCCGCATGCGCCAGGCCGACGTGCCGAGCCCGCGGTTCACGGATCGCATCACGGAGGCCGAAGACGTCGTTGCCGACCCGCATCTCTCGCCGGCACTTGCCGACGCGGACCGCGCGTTCCTCAGTAGCAGACTGGCAGGCCTGCGACGGGCGATCGAGGACCGCGGCGCCACGGAGCAACTGCTCCACGGCGAGCCGCATCCGGGCAATGTGCTCGGCACGAAGAACGGCCCGTTGTTCATCGACCTGGAGACGTGCTGCCGTGGACCCGTCGAGTTCGACCTCGCCCATGTCGCCGAGGCGGTCTGCGCGCACTATCCGAACGTCGACCGGGGACTGCTGGACGACTGCCGGCAGCTCGTGCTCGCGATGGTCGCAGCCTGGCGTTGGGAACGCGGCGACCGGCTTCCGAACGGGAGGCGATGGGGCGAGGAGTCCCTGCGCTCGCTGCGCCAGGGTCCTCCTTGGCCGACACTCGACACGGTCGCCAGGCGACTGGACGGTCCGGAGAATGCGCCGAAGGCCACTTGACGGCCTTCGCCGGAACCGAGCGGGGAAGGTGCCCGCCGAACGGAAACCGTCCGCCTCGCGTACGCCGAACGTACGCCAGGTGTCCGCTCAAGGGATAGGGTGCCGTCGGGAGGTAGTCCATGTCCGAATTGTTCGACGCCGTCGACGCACTCCTCGCGTCCCGCGCCGCGCTCCCACCGCCCGAGGAGCGCAGACGACTGCGACGCGCCCACGGGCTGACGGTCGATGAGATCGCGCAGGCCCTGAAGGTGCGCAGGGCCACGGTCAGCGGTTGGGAGTCCGGCAAGACCGAGCCGCGGCCCCCGGAGCGTGACGCCTACGCGCGTCTCCTCGAAGGACTCGCCGGGCTCTACCCCCCGCCCCCGCCCCCGTCCGAGACCGAGACCGTCCCGACACCGCAGCCACGTTCCCTGCCCGCGGACCCGGTCCCCGAAGCCGCGGTGACGACCGGCCACGGGAGCACCCGGACCCCTCCCGCGCCCCCACCCCCGCCGCGTGCGACCGGGCAACCGTCGAGCCGCCCGCCGACGAAGGAGCCCGCACCGGGCACCCCTCCCGCGCCCCCGAAGTTCGAGAACGGGCCGCTCGCCGTCGTCGATGTCGACGACGACGGCCAGGTGTTGGCGTACTGCGTCGGCGGCCTGGTCCTGGACGTACCGGCGAAGTCGGTGGCCGGCCTGGTGGACTGGACGCTTCGAGAAGCGGGGCTCGGCCAACCGAGACTGTCGGGGCCGGGCAAGGACGCCGACCCGCTGCTCGTGCTCACCACGGCCGCGTTGGAGCGCTACGGCCTCCCGACCGCCCTCACCGAGGACGAGCGGCTGACCGGACGCCTCCCGGAGGGGCACAAGGTCCTCAAGCAGCTGGCGCGCGCGGAGTGGAAACTGACGAAGCGCGGGTTCGGACCGTGGGCACGGATCTACCGCGCCGCCCAGGGTTCGGAGCGTGCGTGCGTTCAGTTGTGCATCCCCTCGTGGCAGGCGCTCGACCCCCGACACTGGGGGCGGGCCGGCCAGTTGCCGCCGGCGGGACTGGCCCGACTCCTGGGCGTGTACGCGGCTCGGGTGATGACTCCGCGCGGCTCCACCGCCGTCACGGGCCTGGAACTGATGACCGCCCTTCACCCGCCGACCCGCGCCTCGGCCCCCGATGCGAACGGCAAGCGGCACTCCGAGCACAACCCCGGCTCGCTCGGGAGGGAACCGGTCGACCCGGCGCCGTGCGAGGCCCCCGACGGGCACCCGCTGCTGGCGGACCTGCCCCGCTTCCACGTCCGCGGTTCCGGGGAGAAACTGTTCGAGGAGGCGTACGACTGGGCACGCCCGCTCACCGACGACGAGTGTCTGCACCGCAACCTCGTCGGCATCGACGTGAACATGGCCTTCGCGGCAGGAGCGAACGGACTGATCGTCGGCCTCGGCGCGCCCGCGCACGTCACGGAGCCGACCTTCGACCCGAAGCTCCCGGGCAGCTGGCTGGTGGACCTGTCGCACGTCGACCTGTCCCGTGTCAAGGTCGGCACGCAGTGGGCGCAACTGGACGGCGCCCTGCTGCCCAGCCCGTTCACGCCGAAGGGCGAACGCCCGGACGGACCGTCCTGGTACGCGACTCCGACCGTTGCCTACGCGGTGGAACTCGGGTACGAGGTGCGTCCTTCCCAGGCGTGGGTGCGGCACGAGAACGGTCGCTACCTGGACGCCTGGTACAACCGGCTGCGTGACGCGTACCTCGCCACGATGGCGGACCTCGGGGTGCGCGCCGACCTCGCGCCGGAGGAGTTCCTGGCGGCGATGGAGGGCTACCGCGGCCGTGACCCGGAGCTGGCGATCGTGGTGTCCGCGGTCAAGGCGACGGTGAAGGGCGGACTGGGGAAGCTGCGCGAGCGGCCCCGGGGCGAGGGCTGGCGACCCGGTCAGCCGTGGCGGGCCCTGTCCCGCCCCACCTGGCGGCCGGACGTCCGCGCGGCCGTGATCTCCCGCACGCGGGTCAACCTCCACCGGAAGATCGTCAAGCACGCGGCGTTCACCGGGCAGTACCCGATCGCGGTGCTCTCCGACTGCGTGGTGTACGCGGTCAACGGCGAGGGTCCACTGGACTTCCTCCCGTACCGGGACGGCAAACCGCTGCCGGGGGGATTCAAGCTCGGAGTCAATCCCGGTCTGGTCAAACACGAGGGCACGCAGACCACGTTGTGGGGTGAGGGCGTCCGTGAGCAGTTCGGTGCGCCGGAGCTCAACCTCGCCCGGTACATCAAGGACGGCACCGTCACCGACCAGGACAACGGAGAGTAGGTAGACCGCGATGAGCATGTTCGGGGACGGCCTGGAACAGGCCGTGCAGAAGGCGTTCACCCGCCCGATCCCGAAGAGCGCGGGCCCGCAGATGCGGTACCTGGTCAAGCAGCTCAAGGGCACCAAGGCCGTCGCCCAGCTGCTGAGCGTGTCCCAGCGCACCGTGGAACGTTATGTGAAGGACCAGATCAAGACCCCTCGCAAGGACCTCGCCGCGCGTCTGGAACGCGAGGTGCGTGCCCGGTGGCAGCCGCAGATCCGCGCGAAGGCGCGCGAGAGGGCGGCCAGCACCAGCGGCATCGTCATCGACACCCGGGCTCGACTCGGCTACACCGCGCCGATCGGCTCGACCGACCAGGACCGGATGCGGCACCTGACCGTCGCCCTGCCACCGCAGTACGCCGCCCGTCTCTTCGACGCCCAGGCGCACGGCGCCAGCGACGAGGAACTGCGGGGGATCGCCGCCGAAGCCCTCAAGGACGTGTACTTCCAGGACCACGGCCGCCGTGCCGGAAGCCTGGAAGAGGTCCGTTTCACCGACGTCGAGCACGTGGAGTTCGACCTGTAGGAGTCAAGAAGCCGGGGTGGCCCGGGGGCCCGTGTGACTGAGCGCTTCATTTGGCGAGTGAGCGCGTGAGTTGGCGATCGGAGTGTTCGGTGTCGATGGCGTGGATGAGCTGGTCCGCGTAAGCGTCGAGGAAGGGCTTCATCTGCTGGTAGTAGGGCTGCTTGTTCTGCTTGAGCCAGTGGGCGATGTCGTAGCGGTCCCGGCTCCATGCCGCTTCGTGCCCGGGGTCGTGCTGAGCTTCCGGAGGGCATGGGGCGAATTGGGTCTCGCCGTGGGTGACTCGGGTCCAGATGTAGGCCGTCACGGCGAGGCGGGCTCGGTCGTCGGAGACGTAGCGGGGACTGCGCCGGCGCTCCAGCCGGGCCGCGATCTGGTGCCATGAGTCGGGTGGCAGTGTCCAGTCTGCGAGGTGTTCGCGGCGATGCCGGTAGTTGATCAGCGGAGCGGAGGTGAGCTCTGCGGCGATGGCGTCCAGTGCCCGCTCGTATGCTTCCGGGGTGCCCTGGCGGCGGGCCCAACTGGTGATGGGGGAGCCCAGGCCCTTTCCGTCGATGCCGAGTCCGAGGAATTCAGCGGCGTCGACGATGGTCTTTCCGAGGGCTCGTCGGACGAGGAAGGCTGAGGTTGTGCGCCGCAGGACCGGCATGCTGAAGGCGACGGTGAAGGCGCCGAGGTGGCGTTCGGCCCACTCCAGGGGGAGGAACGCCGGAACGTGCTGGGGGCCGTAGCCGAGGCCGCGGTGGGGCAGCCGGCTTCCGCTCCTGCCGTGTCTGCGGTGGGTGGAGACCAGGTATTCAGCGGCGTTCCGAAATCTCTCTGAACACTCGTCCTGGTAGCGGCGGTAGGTGCTGTCCCAGCTGCGGTGACGCTTCGGTTCGATGCCGCTGCGGGTGCGGTTCTCGACCGGCGCGAGGGGAGCCAGCGCGGTTCGCAGGTCGGCGGCCGCCAGGATGGCGTCGGCGGCGAGGAGGATGCTTGCGCAAGCGCGGGCATCCTGGGGCGGTGCACTGGCGTGGAGCGAGAGCAAAGGGTCATGGCGGCCCGCCAGGACCAGATCGGTGCGGTGGGTGTCGACGCCCGGTGCGGATGGGCGGGCCTTCGGCCAGGTGATCATGACGAGCCCGCTGACCATCTGGAGGTCGGTGAAGTACTCGCTGGCCGTGACCGCCGGAGTGTCCGGGCCGAGCATGGCGGTGATCTTCATCTGCAGCTCGGCGAGTTCGCTGGGCAAGGGCCCACCCGGTTCGGACTGCAGCCGGTCCAGGCGGGCTCCGCAGAGTTGGGTTGCCCGCCGTGCTCGGGACGATCCGTGGGCGAGAGGCGCTCTGCACTGGGCCGGGTGCAGACCGGCGATGGTCGGCCGGGGAATCAGCACTCCGGGTCGGCCGGCGATGGATTGCCGGCAGTCAGGGCAGGCATGCTCGAGGAAGCGCCGATGGCGTGAACACGCGAAGACGACGGGCAGTCTCCAGTCGGTCTTCCATGGGCCGCCGTGGTCCGTCTGCAGGGAGGTCCCGTCGCCGGCGAGGCAGTCGGGGCAGTAACGGGCAGCTGCGGGGAAGAGCCAGTCCAATGCGGGGATGCGCTTGCCGGTGCGGACGACGTCGAGGCTGTGGACGACGGGCGGGTAGCGGGGTGCGAGCGGCAGAAGGGTCAAAGCGGCGGCTTCGGCCTCGGTGAGCCGGGTGGCCGTCCGGAAGTCGTTCATCCGTTGGGCTGGCAGCTCGAGGGAGAGGGCGGTGCGGGTGACGGCCTGGGTGTTGGCCTGGATGTCGACCAGGCCGGTGCGACGCAGGACGGTGTCCGGGGCGACGTCGAGGCGGTGGGCGAGTCGCATCACGTAGCCGGCCAGAAGTTCTCCGGCCAGCGGGTCCAGGCTCCGGGGCAGAGGTGTGATCACCGGGCGCCCTCCTGAGCTGTGCCGAGGGGGCCGCGGTCGTCGAAGACGGTGTTGCGGCCGCGGCGGGAGCGCTGGCGTGGGGCAGGCTTTTCGGGGACGTTGGGGACTTCGCCGGCGCCGGCGTCACGTCGGTCGCTGTCACGCAGGTCGATGGCGATGTGCTCCAGGACTTCTTCGTTCAGGCGTTCGCGGCCGGAGTCGATGGCCTCGCGGCAGCCGTCTTCGATGAGCCGTTCCAGGAGGCCGACGACACCGTTGGTGCGGTGGTAGAGGTACTCGGGCATCGTGCCCTCGGTGAGCATGCCGGGGCCCGCGTCCAGGAGCCGCAGACCGCTCTGGACTCCGTGCAGGTGCTGGACCCAGGCGGAGATCTGCGGGGCGGTGCTGTAGTGGAAGCGGTCCAGTTCGATGAGGTCGAAGCGACGTTCGGTCTGGGTGGCCTCCAGGCCATGAGCCTTGGCATGCCGGGATGGGGGTAGGCGCCACTGTCCGGTGGTCGGGTCGTGGCGTCCTTCGCGCAGCAGACCAGAGCCGGGGATGTCGACGCCGATTAGGACCAGGGTGACGTTCATGCTCATGAACGCGCGGATCAGGTCGAGAGTGTCCTGGTCGTCGGCCCGGTGCATGCGAAGCCTCGTGATGTCGTCCAGGATGAGGACCTTGGTGCCGTGGTCCCGCAGGGAGGCTGTGACCTGGCGGATCAGGTCGGGCAGGTCCGGGCGTGGGCCGATCGGCGCGTCGAAGAAGTTCAGGATCGCTTTGCAGGTGCTCTTCGGTTTCGCGGTCACCGGGGTCTGGACGTAGGCGACCGGGATGTGCAGGTCGCGGCTGCCTGGGCGGGCGTCGGGGTTGAGGTAGTCGTTCAGGGCGAGCCACCGCTCCTCGAAGGCGGCGGCGATCTCGCAGACGCATTCGGTCTTGCCCTGGTAGCCGCCGCCGGAGACCATCACCCCGGCCCTGGTGGTGGGCTTGATCTTCAGCGCGTTGGTCTCGATGCGGCCGCTGAGGAGTTTCTCCACCGTCCGGCTCATCGGGGTGTCCAGCAGCTGCAGGTTCGCGTGGGTGGCTGTGCGGTGCAGGTTGTGCAGCATCTTCTTGCGCCGGCTCAGCAGGTCGAAGGCCGCGCGGTCCATCATCGGCGCCGGGACGAACAGCTTGCGGGTGCGGCACCAGTGCTGCCAGCCGGCCGCTGTGTCGCGGGCCGGCGCGGGGCCGGTCAGGACGAACGGCAGCGTCTCCTTCTCGCCGGTCACTTCGGTCCTTCCTGCGCTGGTGGGGAGTCGGGCTCGTCGTCGGCGTCGGGCAGCATGAACAGCGAGCGCTGACGCAGGCCGTCGCCGAGGCGGGGCGGTAGGGCGAGCGGGGCGTCGACCGCGGCTTCGCGTCGGCGGCGCCGTTCCGCGTCGACGGCCTGCTGGTTCTGGCGGACGAGCTCGGCCGGCCGCGGCGCGACGGGCAGCGACGTCGGACCCGTGGGGGCCGCCCGGTCGCGTTCGGCGGCCCGTGCGCGGGCGACCTCTCGGGCCCGCTCGGTCCGCTCGGTCTTGGTCATCTGGCTCGGCCAGGAGCCGACCGGAGAGTGGGCCCCGATCAGGTCGAGCAGGACGGGCAGGAGTTCGGTGTCGTCGCGGGGCTTCAGCCCGGCCCGGGCGGCCTCGCGCAGGACCTGCTGTACTCGCGCGTCGGAGAACGCGAGGACGTCCTCGCCCTTGGGCAGCCCGTTCCAGGGCAGGGGATGCCACTTTCCGGCGAGCTCGATGAACACCTGTCGGCAGTCACGGGGATCGCGGTGCACGACCCACTTGCCGCGGTGCCGGCCGCTGCGTGGTGAGGGGAGCGAGCCGAGCCCGGCCAGGACGGGGTGGTCGCCGCCATACCAAAGTCCGCCGATCTTGACTCCGCGACGGCCGTGGACCTTCACGAAGTGAGCGGGCAGAAGGCGGTGGTAGAGGCTCGCGTCTGGGATCTGCAGAGCGATCCCGTCGCGGGCGGCCGCCGTTGCGAACAGCGTGTTCGGGCTGTGCCGGCCACCGGGGTCCCAGGCGGGGGCGTACTGGTCCAGCCTGCGGTTCTGCCAGACGCCCACGATCCAGGTGGCCAGCAGATGTTCTGCCTCATCCACGGTCCAGACCGCGTCTTCCTCCGGATCGGCGCCCCGGTCCGCGACGTCCCGTCCGCGATAGCCCAGCAACAGTTCCAGCAGCAGCGACTGGATCCCTGAGAACGCGCGTTCGCAAGCCGCCTTGTCCTGAGCTCGCATCACCCTCGCCGGCAGCACCACCGTCCCCAGCGTGCGGGCAACCTGCACCAGGTGGTGGTTCTTGTAGACGCTCCCGTGATCGCTGGTCACCGTCTCCGGGGCGAAGAACGGCCGTCCGGCGACCGGATAGCCGGCGAACTCGGTGATCAGCGCGGACGGGACGCCGGGATAGTGCCATTCCATGTCCGGTGTCCAGTCCGGCCGCATCGGCAGTGGCAGCATCACGTCCCGCAGCAGCATGGCCACCTCGATGGAGGAGTCCGATTCCGGGGTGAGCCGGAAGGCGACCAGGGAGTGCGTGAACGCGTCCAGTCCGAGGGTGAGATCGACAGAGATCGGCTCGCCAAACACGTCGTCGCGCAGCTTCACCGCGAACGGCGTGGTGTCCAGCACGACCACCTGGCCGGGACGGGTGGTCGTCACCGTGGAGCCCCCGGTGTCGACCGCTGCGGCCGAGCGGAGGTAGCGCTGGCGTCCCCCCTCGGGCCCGAACCACTCTTTCCAGACCTTCAACAGCGTCGTGTAGTGCGGGATCTTCGTCTCCGCCTCCGTGCCGAACTTCTCCCGCACGAACTGGTGGATCATCCGTTCCTTGGTCTTCATGCCGACCCGGGAGCGGTGCAGGCACTCCGCATGAACCGCGTGGATCGCCTCCCCGACCTGCGGCGTGATCTTGCGGTGTCCGCGCAGGACCGGGGTGAGACGGCCGTCCGCCAGCCCCATGATTCCCTGATCAGGCCAGGCGGCGGACCAGCGTTGCAGCGTGCGCTCGCTGATCTGCCCCAGGCCAAGCTGGTGGGCGTCATTCGGGTGTAGGGCCTTCAGCTCGGCCACCTTGGCGAGTCGGCGCTCGGTCAGCGTGGTCCGCTCCGGGTCGTACTCGGGCCGGGGCTCATCCTCCTGGGCCCAGTGCCGGCTGCCGCTGCGGTAGCCGCTCTCGGCCTCCAGGAAGTGAGCCACCCGCAGCCGCAGCCGCTTCTGGTCATCGTCCTTCAGGTCCTCGAACCGCACCGGCTGCCGCTTGTCATCCATCGAGCCCTCCCGCCGGATAGACCCAGCTCTCGTCGCCGAACGGCAGAGCCAGGTCGACGGCCATCCGTCGGAGCCAGAGCAGACGAACCGCGTGCGTGCGGGCCACTGCCTCCACCTGCGTCTGGCCCACGAGCTCCCCGAACGGCCACGGACGCCGGCCGACCGCGGCCAGCAGCTGCCGCTCGAGCCCCAGAGGGTCGGCCATCGGACGGCGCCGCACCGACAGCGCGTCGATCGCCGCCAGCACCTGCCGACGCCAGCCGGTCACCACCATGTAGCGCCAGCCCGCGGCGGCCGCCACCTGCGCGGCCGCCGCGAACCGCACCTCGTCCTCCTCGCCGATCAAGCCCTCCGGACGCACGTCCAGCAGCCACGACGCCCCCGCTGCGAGCACGAGGAAGTCCGGAATGTGTGAGCCCTTCCCCTCCGAGGAGGAGAACCGCAGACGGAACGGCTGCGACAGCACCTCGTCGAACCCGCCGACGAAGTCCAGGACCAGCAACAGCCAGCGCTCGGCCAGACTCTCGAAACCGTGCTGCCGGCCCGTCGAGACCAGATACTCCAGCCCGGGCCGGTGACGCTGACCAGTCCGCCAGGAGAACCGCCGTACCGGCACCGACCCCATCGCCGGCCCCGCCGAAAGGTCCTTCACCGGGACGATGACGTCGGACTTCCCGACCTTCCACGTCACCGTCCACGTACGCGGCCACCCCGGCCCAAGAGCCAGGCACTCGGTGGCGCGCTCGGGAAGCTCGTACGGCAGCGCGAGGTCCTCCAAATGGCAGGCGTGCGACCACACCGGACCTACCGGAACATCGACGACCTGTACGTCACCCATGGCCAGAGCACACCGCACAGCACGAGCCGTACGCGAGAGAAGGCCCAAACCTGCATCGCCAGCAGGGCCGCACCGGTACCCTGCTCAACTCGCCAAATCAAATGCTCAGTCACAGCCCGGGATCTCGGGGTTCGCGGGCAGGACCGTTGCGTCGTGGGCGGCGAGTTCTTCTCGCGTTCCGACGAGGGCAGGTCCGCAGTGGGGAGGGAGTCGGTCGACGACCATCGTGACGGCCTGCTGTGCCGTCGCCGCCGGCCCCACGGACTCGCTGCGCAGGGGGCCGGAGACCCAGTACGCGCCTTCTGCTGCGGGCTGGACGTAAGGAACGTCCCATGCCCACGGCCACTGCGTGCAGCGGCTGAAGTGCAGCTCTCCCATTCCCGTCCAGGGAAACAACTGGCGTAGCCGGGGTTCGGCGTAGGCCGCTTCGAGCAGTTCCGGACGGACCCGTCCGTCATCGCGAACCTTCTGCCAACCCGCTTCGACCAGGGCCTGCCGGTCCGGTGGTGCCGTATCCATGGTCACCATCATCCCCGAGCCGCGGAAGCCGGATGTTCGCATCCGGCTCCAGCGACGATGGCACGTCACCGCACCCGGGACACGATGGTGGTCGCCACGGCATGCGGGTCGTCACTTCGCGTCGGAGCCCGGCTCTGCCGAGGGCGCGGTTCTGGCAACGCCGGCGCACGCCATCACTGCGGTAGCGCTGGCGTTGAGGAAGAGCATGAACGTCCAGGACATGTCGGCCGCGTCGATACGCCCGACGCGGACGGGCTCTTCTGCCGCCTGGGAAAGGATGTCGACGGCGGCGGCGAGGGCCAGCGTCTGCTGGCCGCGTTTCTGGGTGATACGGAGCCGGGCCCGGTAGATGCCTGCGAGTTGGGCGGCGGGAACCGGGTTGTCCCAGACGACGAAGGTCCCACCGGCGATCAAGGCCTCGCGGGCAGGGCCGCACGCCGTGGTCTGCTCGCCGAGCATCCCGGCCAGGTCGTCGCGCGTCACGCCTCGACCTGGTGACAGGACGGCCGTTGAGGGAGCGTCTGTGACAAGTGGCCCGCCTCCCGGGTGACCACCGGGCTGCTTCGGCCCAGTGCTTCTGCCAGCGTATCCGGCTCTGCCGGCGTGCTGTTCCTGCCCACTGCGAGCGGTCGGCGGCACGCACGGCCTCCGGCCCGGTGCGAGCCCGGGCGTCGCCCCCGCCCGGCAGGCCGGAAGTGGGGGAACACGCCAAGATCGGCTCGTCTCGCCACCGACGTCCCCTGGCCCGACGGCACACACTGACCCGGGCCCGACCCCAGCACCGGTCACGCCTCCCGGGTGTGCGGACTCCGCTCGGTGCGTTGCTGTCGACGTGCGAGGTCGACCTGCGAGCGGATCGAGGCGGCGAACAGCCCCTCGGGGTCGCCGTCGGGCCCCGCGAGGCCGAGGGTCAACGTGGCCACCTGGGAGGCGAGAACGGTGATCACGTCCGCACTCCCTTCGGGCCCGCGCGCCAGGACGAGCGCACGCACCACCTCGTCGAGCCGATCGAGCGTGGTGACGTCGCCCAGGGCGAGGCCGAGCCGGTCGGCCAGGATGTGGCGGACGACCGCCACGGCGTCGCCGAGGGACTCGTCTATCCCGAACTCGTTCCGGGCCGTGCGGCTGGCGTCGAGGACGGCGGGCGCGGGAACGTGCCCGTCCTGCGGGATCAGTCCCTCCTTCGTCCACTCCTCGTACGGAGGCGGCCCGGCAGCGTCCCGTCTGGCGCGGTGGTGTTCGGTGGGATAGCCGGCGGGGGAGCGGCAGGCGCGACCGTCGGTCGAACGGCAGACGGGGCACTCCACGCGCCGGTACCAGGCACGCACCATGCGGATCGTCTCTCCCGAGCGGCACTGGCGTCGCCACTGCCCCCACTGTTCCTGCTGGCTCATCTTCCCTTCCCCCTCCGAAAGATGGTCCTCTGAAAGATCGTCATTCCCTCATCTTCGCCCGCGGTCCTGCCACGTCGCAGCCGAAGCGCGGTTCCGGCCGCGGAGGCGGCGGCCCGCCGTCGGTAGCCCGCCGGTCGCCGGGGGTCGCACGGCCCGCGCGTGACCGGTCAGGTGCGCGATCGGCCGCTGCCCCGACCTCCGCTGTTCGGACACCCGCGTTCGGACGCCCGCGTTCGGACACCAGGTCTTGAACTCTCCTGCCTTTTCCTCTTTTTCTCCCTTTTCCCTACAACCCTCACGCCTCGTCGGTGGTCACCCTTACGCCGTACGACCAGGACGTCCGGGAAGGCGTCCCCCACCGCAGGAGACCTCCGCATGCACCAGCGCACCAGACTCGCCCTCGCGACGGCCGTAGCGGCCACGCTGACGGGCGGGTTGCTCACCTTCACGGCCGGTCCGGCCGCAGCGGCACCGGCAGGACCGGCCCCTGCCGCACCCCTCGCCGCCTCGGACGTGGACTTCAACGCGGACGGATACGCGGACGTCGCCGTCTCCTCCAGCGCCGCCACCGTCGCGGGCCACAAGGCCGCGGGGCAGGTCGTCATCGTCTACGGCGGTTCCCCGGTCGCCGGTCAGATCGCGATCAGCCAGAACACCCGCGGTGTCCCCGGCAGCGCCGAGAAGGAGGACCGTTTCGGCGGCGACCTCGCGTACGGCGACTTCGACAACGACGGTTACGACGACCTCGCCGTCGGCGCCCTCGGCGAGGACCTGGGCAGTGACAAGGACGGCGGCACCGTCATCATCCTGTGGGGTTCCGCCTCGGGCCTCAAGGGCGGCTCGACCGTGGCCGACCCGCGCCCCACCAAGCACGACGGCTTCGGCCGGTCCCTGGAAGCGGCCGACTTCAACGGCGACGGCAAGGTGGACCTGGCGATCGGCTCCCGTGACTCCGCCACCGTCGACGTCCTGCGCGGCGGCTTCAACCGCGCGGCCAAGCCGGCCGGCCGTTACACCGTCACCCCGGCGATCTACGACGGCGGGGGCAACGGAGTCATCAACCTGCACTCCGGCGACGCCAACGGCGACGGCCGCGAGGACCTGATCGTCAACGGGTACGCCGAGCCCGACGGGTACAACGCCAACTACTGGCTGCCCGGTTCGGCGCGCGGCGTCACCACCTCCGGTGCCCAGAAGCTCCCGGCGGGCGTCATCACCGACGTCGGCGACACCGACCACGACGGCATCCAGGACGTCGTCCTCGGCATCCAGTGGGACAGCGGCATCCCCGGGGCCGCACTGGGCGGCCGGGTGCTGATCGCCAAGGGTACGCGCTCGGGACCGGCCCACGGGCAGCGGCAGTCGTTCACCCAGAACACCAACGGGATACCCGGCGGCAGCGAGAAGCAGGATGCCTTCGGCCTCGAGGTGGACCTCGGTGACGTCAACGGGGACAAGCGGCTCGACCTGGTCGTCGGTGCCCCGGGCGAGGACCTGTCGGGCGGCAAGGACCAGGGCACGATCACCGTCCTGTACGGCGCTGCGGGCGGCTCCGGCATCAGCGCGGCGGGCGCCCGCACCTTCAGCCAGAACACGGCGGGCGTCCCCAACCACGACGAGACCGGCGACGCGTTCGGCGGGGACGTCCACGTGGACGACCTGAACGCGGACGGCCGCGGCGACGTACTCGTCGGAGCGCCGGGCGAGGACGGCGGCAACGGCGCGGTGTTCGCCCTGCGTTCCCATGCCAACCGCACGTTGACCGCACCCGCCGGCATCTACGTCACCAGCGTCGGCATCTCGACGGCGGGCTCCCCCCACCTCGGCAACAACTTCGCCGACTGAGACGAACGCCCCGGACGGGCCCCGCCACTGGCCGGGGTCGTCCGGGGCGGTCCGCGCCGGCTGCGGGTGCGCTCACTTCCCGGGCGGCCCGCCCGGTGCCCCCGACTCGCCGTCGCCCGGTGGCACGGCGCGGCGCAGCCTGCGGATCGCCGGGACCGAGAACAGTGCCGCGGCGCCCGCCAGACCGGCGCCCGCCGACACGAGCAGCAGGTGCTTCGGGGAGGCGAGCGCGAGGGCGGGGCCGGCCAGTATCTGGCCGAGCGCGATGCCGGACACCGAACCGGCCAACTCGTACGCGGAGACCCGGTTGAGCACCGCAGGCGGCGTGTGGGTCTGCACGCTGGTCGCCCACATCACCGACCAGAATGCCAGGGCGCCGCCGCCGAGCACGTGGCCCGCCAGGAGCACCGGCAGATCGGTGCCGAACGCCACGCACAGCGGCAGCACGGTGTACAGCGCCATCGCCAGCGTGCCGGCTGCCAGCGGCCGGGCCGGTCTCATCCGCAGCGCCAACAGGCCGCCGAGCACCGTTCCGGCGCCGAGGAAGGAGACGGCCAGTCCGTACGCGTTCGGGCCGAGCCGGTCACCGACCAGCGCCGAGCTGAGCGGCACCAGCGGGCCGAAGAGCAGCACCCCGTAGACCACCCAGATCAGGATCACCGCCCACATCCAGGTGCGGGCGCGGAACTCCTGCCAGCCCTGGCGCAGGTCGCGACGGAGTGAACTGCCGGTGCGGACAGCGGCGTCGGTGGGCGCGCCGGCCGGTGCGAACCGGATGAGCGCCAGGCACAGGGCGCTGAGCGCGAAGGTGCCGGCGTCGATCGCGTACACGGTTCCGGCGCTGGTCAGCGCGATCAGGAGCCCTGCGCAGGCCGGGCCGAGCAGATGGGCCAGCGCGTCGGCCACCTTCAGCGTGGCGTTGGCCCGCTGCGGTTCACCGGCGACCAGGGGAACCATGCCGTTCGTCCCCGGCAGGAACATCGCGACGGCCGCACCGGCCAGTGCCGCCATGGTTATCAGCAGCCAGAAGGGCGGCGTCCCGGCGAAGAACGCGGCTGCCAACACCCCCTGGGTGAGCACGCGGACGAGGTCCGCGCCGACCATCATCCGGCGGGCGCCGAACCGGTCGGCGAACACTCCGCCGAACAGGACCAGGACGACGAACGTCCCGGTCCAGGTGCCGAGGACGAAGCCGACCCCGGAGATCCCGTACAGCGCGCCGACGGCGAGCGCGGTGGCCACCGGCATCATCGCGTCGCCGAACAGCGAGATCGTGCGGGCGGTGAAGAAGAGGGTGAAGCGCCGGTCCCACAAGGGGAGTCGGGTGGGCGGCGGGGCGGTCGGCGGATCGGTCCGGGACGTCTGGGTTGTTCGAGCGCGCAAGGTGGTCACCGCATCGATACTGGTTCGGCCCCGTCGCTCACCCCAGTGTCCGAGACGACACGATGGGGTACTTTCCCGCCATGACGCTTCGTTCGCTGCCGGAGCCCCCGGCACTGCACCGGGTGGTGGCCCTGCTGCACCCCCCGCAGTCGACCTTCCTCCTGGCCTGCGCGGCCGAGGTGTTCGCCGACCACGGCCCGACGATCCCCGCCCGCTACGCGTTCGAGGTCTGCACCGAGCACCCCGGACCGGTGCGCACCCAGGCGGGCTACGACCTGCTGGTCACGGCGGGGCTGGACGCGCTGGACGGCGCGGACACGGTGTTGGTCCCCGGCTGGCAACCGGTGTCCGGCACCGAGGTGCCGCCGGCGGTGCTCGCGGCGGTCCGCCGGGCGCACCGGCGCGGCGCGCGGGTCGTCGGCATCTGCTCGGGCGCCTTCGTGCTCGCCGCCGCCGGACTGCTGGACGGTCGGCGGGCCGCCACCCACTGGGCGTTGGCCGACGACCTGGCCGCCCGGTTCCCGCAGGTCCGGGTCGACCCCGCCGTGCTCTACGTGGACCACGGTGACGTCGCCACCAGTGCCGGATCGGCGGCCGGCGCGGACCTCAGCCTCCACCTGGTGAGCGCCGACCAGGGCGCCGCGTACGCGTTGCGGATCGCCCGGCAGATGGTGATGCCGCCGCACCGTGAGGGCTGCCAGTTGCAGTACGCCGAACTGCCCACGTCCGGGCCGGTCGCCGACTCGCTGGCACCGCTCCTCGACTGGCTGGCCGAGCGACTGGACCAGCCGATCAGCGTCGCCGAGATGGCGGTCCGTTCCCGGGTCTCGACGCGTACGCTGACCCGGCGCTTCACCGAGCAGTTGGGCATCAGCCCCGGACGCTGGCTGTTGGCCCGGCGGATCGCCGCCACCCGGGCGCTGCTGGAGGAGACCGACCTGCCGGTGGAGACCATCGCGCACCGGGTCGGCCTCTCCTCGGCCGTCAATCTGCGCCGGCGCTTCCACGAGGCCCTGCGCACCACGCCCGCCGCCTACCGGCGCGCCTTCCGGGTGGACGAGGCCGGAGAGGACCGCCGCACTTCGGCTCCCGGGGCGTTCACCCCGGGACGGGCACCAGCGGTCTAGGTCGGTGTCTCCCGCCGGGGCGTGCCGCGGAAGGTGGTGCGGTACGCGCGCGGTGACACGCCGAGGGCTTCCCTGAAGTGGTGCCGCATCGCCGTTCCGGTGCCGAAACCGGCGCGGGCGGCGATGCGGTCGACCGGTTCGTCGGTGCGTTCCAGTAGCCGGCGTGCGTAGTCGAGCCGTTGCCGGCCGAGCCACTGCATCGGCGTGACCCCCGTCTCCTGCCGGAAGCGGCGGTTGAGGGTGCGCACGCTCATCGCCGCGTGCCGCGCCAACTCGTCCAGGGTGAGCGGCTCGTTCAGCCGCTGGAGGGCGTAGGTCCGGGCGGGGGCCGTGGCGGAGTCGTCCTCCTGCTGGACCGGCCGGTCGACGTACTGCGCTTGGCCGCCCTCCCGGTGCGGCGGCACGACCGTTCCGCGGGCCACGGTGTTGGCCACCTCGGCCCCGTGGTCGCTGCGGATCATGTGGAGACACAGGTCGATGCCGGCCGCGACCCCGGCCGAGGTCAGCACACCCCCGTCGTCGGTGTACAGGACATCGGGATCGACCGCCACCTCCGGGTACAGCGCCGCCAGTTGGGCGCACGACTTCCAGTGCGTCGTGGCCCGCAGCCCGGTCAACCGGCCGGCCGCGGCCAGCACGAACGAACCGGTGCAGATCGACGCGATGCGCGCGTGTGCGGGAACGCGTCCCAGGGCCGCCCGTACCGCGGGATCGAGGTGACCCCTGGTCTGCGGCCCGTAGTCCTCGACGGCCGCCGGCACGACGACGGTGTCCGCCGTCTCCAGGGCCGCCGGGCCGTGCGGGACGTTGATGCTGAAGTCGGTGTCGGTGGCCACTTCTCCCGGCGCGGTCGCACACGTCACCACCGAGTACAGCGAGCGGCCGTCGGGCCCGGTCGCCGTCCCGAAGAGCCGGTGCACGATCCCGAGCTCCATCGGCAGCAGCCCGGGACGCACCAGCACCACCACCCGGTGTGCCCTCGCCTGCGTCATGGCCAGATTCTTTCACTCAGCGTCCAGCTGGCCAGTGGTGGGCGTCGTGAGCGCGAAGAAGGATGGCCAACCATGCGAGTCACCCCCCGACCTCACCGCATGACCTTCGGCCGCCGCCCGTGGTGGGTCGCCGTCGCCACCGGCCTGACGATCGTCGTCGCCGGCGCCTTCTCCACCCTGCCCGGCATCCTCCAGGCGCCACTGACGGAGGACTTCGGCTGGTCCCGCGGCTCCATCGCCCTCGCCGCCTCGGTGAACATGATCCTCTACGGGGTCACCGCCCCCTACGCGGCGGCGCTCATGGACCGGTTCGGCATCCGAGTCGTCCCCGCGGTGGCGCTCGCCGTGATCGCGGCCGGTGCCCTGCTCACCACCGTGATGACCACCGCATGGCAGTTCACCCTGTACTGGGGCCTCCTCGTCGGACTGGGCACCGGCTCCCTCTCGATGACGTTCGGCGCCACCGTCACCCACCGCTGGTTCACCGCACACCGCGGGCTGGTCACGGGCGTCCTGTCCGCCGCCAGCGTGCTGGGACAGATGGTCTTCCTGCCCGCCCTGTCCTGGACCGTCGACCACCACGGGTGGCGACCCGCGCTGGTGACCCTGGCCCTCGCCGCCCTCGCCCTCACTCCCGTGGCCGTCCTCGTGCTGCGGGACCACCCGGCCGACACCGGTCAACGCCCCTACGGGAGCGACGTCTTCGTCCCCAAGCCGCCGCCGGTGGTCGGCGCCGCCCGCCGCACGCTCACCGTCCTGCTGACCGCCGCGCGCACCACCCCGTTCTGGCTGCTCGCCGCCGCGTTCGCCGTCTGTGGTGCCTCCACCAACGGCATCATGTGGACCCACTTCGCACCCGCCGCGCACGATCACGGCATGGCGGTCACCACCGCGTCCACCCTGCTCGCCCTGATCGGCGTCTTCAACGTCGTCGGCACCGTGGCCGCCGGCTGGCTCACCGACCGGATGGACGCCCGCCGGCTGCTCGCCGTCTTCTTCACCCTCCGCGGGCTGCTCCTCGTCGCCCTCCCGCTGATCATGGCGGCCACCGTCGACCCGCCGATGATGGCCTTCGTCGTCCTCTTCGGTCTGCTCGACCTCGCCACCGTCCCGCCGGTCATCGCCCTGTGCCGCCGTTACTGGGGCGAGGACAGCGCCATCGTCTTCGGCTGGACCAACGCCGCCCACCAGCTCGGCGCCGCGCTGGCCGCCGTCCTGGGTGGCGCCGTTCGTGACGCCTTCGGCACCTACGACCCCGTGTGGATCGTCCTCGGCGCCGCCTGCGCCGTGGCCGCGCTCCTCTGCCTCGTCATCCCTCGTGCACCGCGGACCGCCCCCGGCCCCGGTGTCCACGAGGTCAGCGCAGTCCCCGGACCATCACCTGCTCCCGGGTCACGCCGTCGGACAGGACCTCCCCGAGCGCTTCCGTGAGGACGAACCCGTTGCGCCGGTAGAGGGCGAGGGCGTGTGCGTTCCCGGGGATCACCGAGAGCTCCAACGTGGTGGCGCCCGACTCCAGGGCCCAGGTCACGACCTCCCCGATCAGTCGGTCTCCGACCCGCTGACCCCGCGCCCGGGGGCTGACCCACAGCGACCTGAGCGCATGCGTCCCGCCGTCCCCGGGGATGCCCCGGACCATGCCCACGGGCAGTTTGTCGCACAGCGCGACGACATGGAGACAACCGGGGACGGTCAGGCTCGCGCGCCACTGCTCCCGGGCGCTGCCGTGCCAGTCGGCGATCCGGGACTTGAACGCGTGCGGCGCATCGGTCAGGGCGGCGACCCGGACCTCCTGCCACAGCGGCCAGTCACCCTTCGTGATCATGCGCAGAGTCACCATGCAGGGGAGTGTGCCGCACCGGGCCGGAAACAGTAGTGCACGCAAGGACGCCATCGGCCGTGAGAGGGGACACGTGCAGGTCATGGTTCCGCAGGCGCGCCGTTCCCGATAAAGTGGCGCGTACACACTTGCGGTGGCGGTTAGGCAAGCCTTACCGTTCTCATCCGCACCATTCGGGGCTCGACCGTCTCTTCGGTCCGCCCGCGGCGAGCGCTTCACCGACGCAGCCTGGCCGTCCGCTGCCGGAACACTCGCCGACAGGACCCATGTGAATCACTCGACCCCAGGTCTGTACAGCCCTGCCCGCGAACACAGTGACTGCGGCGTCGGCTTCCTCACCCGTCTCGACGGGCAGCCGAGCCACGACGTCATCCGCAAGGGCGACGAAGCGCTCTGCGCCATCCCGCACCGCGGCGGCCAGTCCGCCGAGGGCGTCGGGGACGGCGCCGGCGTGAGTGTCGACCTGTCGGTGGAGTTCTTCGGCGCGATCACCGGCGAAGCGCTGCGCGCCGGACACTTCGGGGTCGCGAACTGCTTCGTTCCGACCGACGCCGCCCGCCGTGACGGTGCGGTGGACCTCGTCGGCCGCAGCATCGCCGAGCAGGGGTTCGACGTCCTGCTGGTCCGTGACGTCCCGGTGGACCACAGCGTCCCCCGACCCGCCGCCCGCCAGTACCAACTGCCCATCGTGCAGTGGGTGTTCCGCGCGCCCCAGGGCTGGGACCGCACCGAGGTCGACGCAGCCGCCAACCGGGCGCTGCTCGCCGTCGAGGCCGTCGCCTACGCCGAGGACGCCTACGCCGGGCTGTACCCGCTGTCGCTGAGCGCGCGGACCCAGGTGCTCAAGGGACGCCTCAACTCCGGCGAGGTCATCGGGTACTTCCACGACCTCTGCGATCCGCGGCACTCCGTCCGCTCGCTGTACTTCCACACCCGGTTCTCCACCAACACCGAACCGCACCCGACCATGGCCCAGCCGTTCCGCCTCATGGCGCACAACGGCGAGCTCAACACCGACCGCAAGAACCGGCTGTCCGACGAGGCCCTCGCCCGCGCCCGCACCCGCAGCATCGTGCGCCCGCCGGGGCAGTCGGATTCGAGCCGGCTCGACCAGACCCTCCAGAGCCGGGTGTTCGACGACGGCCTGGACATCGTCGAGGCCGTCGTGTCGCTCATGCCGCCCGCGTGGGAGAACGACCACACGCTGCCCGTCCCCGTCCGGGACATGCTGGAGCACTTCTCCCTCTACGAGGAGAAGAACGACGGCCCGGCAGCCGTGATCTTCAGCGACGGCGACGTCATCGGCGCCCGGCTCGACCGGCTCGGCCTGCGCCCGCTGCGCACCGTGGAGACCGCCGAGTACCTGATGGTCGCCTCGGAGGCCGGCCAGGTCACCTTCCCCGACGAGGAGGTCGTGCACCGGGGCCGCATCGAGGCCGGCGGCATGCTCGTCGTCGACCACCGCACGGGCCGCCGGATGCGCACGCGTGAGGTGCTCGACGCCCTCGCCGCGCGCCGCCCGTACTCCGAACTGCTCGCGGCGGCGCGGGTGAACCTCGACGACCTGCCGGCCCCCGACTACGAGCGCGGCACCACGACGCTCGGGTACGACGGCGATCTGACGCTCCCCGGCCGGTACGTCGCGTACTCGCTGAACCAGGAGAGCTTCCGCTTCATGCTCGACCCGATGCTCGCCAACGGGTCGGAGCGGATCTCGGCGATGGGGTACGGCAACGCCATCAACGCGCTCAGCGACACCGAGGGCGGCATGGCGAAGTACTTCTCGCAGCGCTTCGCCCAGGTGACCAACCCCCCGCTCGACAGCATCCGCGAGGCCGACGGCATGAGCATGCGGATCGCGCTCGGCCCCAAGCCCGACGGCACCGGGAACACGAGCGGCCGGCAGCTCGTACTGTCCTCGCCCGTGCTCGGACACCTCGACATGGTCCGGCTGCGCGACCAGCGGATCGTGCCGCTGGAACGGTTCGACATGCTCTACGTCCCGGTGCTCGGCGACGAGAGCGCGAACGCCGATGCGCTCCGGTCCGCACTGGAACGGCTCTGCGAGGACGTCGAGCGGTTCGCCACCGAGCGCGGCGGGATCGTCGTCCTCAGCGACCGGGCCATCTCGTCGACGCACGCTCCGCTGCCGGTGATCCACGCCGTCGCCGCGGTGAACCAGCACCTCATCGACACCGGGCTGCGCCTGTGCGTCTCGATCGTGGCGGAGAGCGGCCAGCTGGCCTCCTCGCACCACGTCGCGACGGCGCTCGGCTTCGGCGCCTCGGCGGTCTACAGCCTCAGCGCACGCCTGCGCGCCGAGGAGAAGTACCCCAGCGCACCGGCCCCCGCGGGGGAGGTCACCGAGACGGACCGGGCCCTGGCGAAGTTCCGCAAGGCGGCCGAGAAGTCCCTCGCCAAGACCATGGGCCGCGTCGGCCTGTGCACCGCCGAGAGCTACGTCGGCGGCGAGTTCTTCGAGCCGAACTACCTCGACACCCGCGACGACGTGTTCGCCCGGATCTTCCCGCACATGGAGGCCCCGGTCGGCGGCGTCGGGTTCGCCCGCATCGCGCAGACCGCCACCGACTGGCACGAGCGCGCCCGCACGGTGCAGACCGATCAGCAGATCCCGCTGCTCGGCCTGTTCAAGGAACGTTCGGACGGCGCCGGCCACTCGTTCGGCGTCACGGCCGTACGCGGTTTCGGCGGCATGACCGAGGAGCCCCCGAAGTTCGGCCGGCAGGACGACCCGGACGCGCTGCGCCTGCTCACCCTCGGCCAACTCGACGACGCGTTCGGCATCACCGAAGCCGCCTACCAGAACACCGGGTACGACGCGCTCAGCGACGCCGAGATCGACGCGTTCCGGATCACCCCCGGGTACCGCTCCTTCCTCCGGACGACGCACGAGGAGCGCTCGCGCCGCCCGGCCGCGCTCCGCGACGTGCTCGCGCTGCCCGCGGACGTCACCGGGCTGCGCACCCCCGAGGACTTCGCCCGCGAACTCGGCCGGTTCTCCACGACCGGCAACGAGAGCGTCACGGTCCGCGGCGTGGTCGTGTCCCTGGACCTGCCCACGGCCACGGACGCGGCCACGGACGCAGCCGCCGAGCGCCGGGAAGGCACGGTGACGGCCCGGCTGCGCCTCACGTCCACGGGCCCCGACGACGCCCAGCGGCACACCGCCCTCGCCGACGGGCTCGCGCTCGCGCACCCGGGCGAGGTCGAGACGCTCGACGCCGGCCCGGACGGTGTCGTCGTCGCCGCCGTCGGCACCGCCGCGCAGCTGCTCACCCTCGTCGAGAACGCCCCCGACAGCGTGCCGCTCGACGAGGTGCAGCCCGCGCACGAGATCACCCGTGCGCTGGCCTCCGGCGCGATGAGCCACGGCGCGCTCGTGGCGACCGCGCACGAGGCCGTCGCGCACGGCACGAACATGGTCGGCGGCATGTCCAACAGCGGCGAGGGCGGCGAGCACCACTCCCGGTACGGCACCATCCGCGGCTCCCGGATCAAGCAGTTCGCCTCCGGCCGGTTCGGCATCTGGGCGGGCTACCTCGCCGACCCGATGCTCGAAGAGCTCGAAATCAAGATCGGTCAGGGCGCCAAGCCCGGCGAGGGCGGTCAGCTCCCCGCGCCGAAGGTCACCGTCGACATCGCCGCCGCGCGCGGCGGGACCCCGGGCATCGAACTGATCTCCCCGCCGCCGCACCACGACACGTACTCCATCGAGGACCTCGCGCAGCTCATCCACGACTGCAAGGCCGCGCGGGTACGGGTCATCGTGAAGCTCGTGTCCTCGGAGGGCATCGGCACCATCGCGGTCGGCGTCGCCAAGGCCGGCGCGGACGTGATCAACGTCGCCGGGAACACCGGCGGTACCGGCGCCGCCGCCGTCACCAGCCTCAAGTACGCCGGCCGCTCGGCGGAGATAGGCGTCGCCGAGGTGCACCAGGCGCTCGTCGCGAACGGGCTGCGGCAGAAGGTCGTCCTGCGCTGCTCCGGCGCCCACCAGACCGGTGGCGACGTCGTCACCTCGGCGCTGCTCGGGGCCGACAGCTTCGAGTTCGGCACGACCGCGCTGATGATGCTCGGCTGCGTCATGGCGAAGAACTGCAACGTGAAGTGTCCTGCCGGGCTCACCACCAACCCCGAGGCGTTCGAGGGCGACCCGCGCGCCCTGGCGCAGTACCTGCTCAACATCGCGCACGACGTCCGACAGATCCTCGCCCGCGCGGGTCTGCGGTCCCTGCGCGAGGCCCGGGGACGCACGGACCTGCTCCAGATGCTCGACCACCCCGCGAGCGTCGGCCGCCTGGACGTGCGCCGGCTGCTCGCGCGCGTTCCCGAGAAGGTCATCGCGGACCCGGAGTACTTGGAGAAGGACTTCACCACCGACGACGCCCTCATCGAACGGGTCCGCGCCGCGCTCCTCGACCGGCGCGAGCCCACCGCGCTGATCGAGGGCGTCCGCCTCGCCAATAGCGACAAGTCGGTCGGCGGGCAACTCGGCATCGACGTCGAGCGGCTCCTCAACCACGAACTCGACGCCGCTGACCTGGCCGGTGCACCCGCGGTCGTGACCGACGATCGCGGTCGCCGCCGGCTCGTCGACGGCGCCGTCCGGATCCGCACCACCGGCTCCGCCGGCCAGTCGTACGGCGTCTTCTGCAACGACGGCATCACCCTGGAGCACACCGGCACCGCGAACGACGGCGTCGGCAAGAGCCAGAGCGGCGGCCGGATCATCGTCCGCGCCCCCGGCGGCGGCAGCACCGAACGCGGCGGCAACGTGCTCGTCGGGAACTTCGCGCTGTTCGGCGCGACCGGCGGCCGGACGTTCGTGCAGGGCGAGGCCGGCGACCGGTTCGCCGTGCGCAACTCCGGCGCCACCGCGGTCGTGGAGGGCCTCGGGGACTTCGGCTGCGAGTACATGACCGGCGGCACCGTGCTCAACCTCGGCGGCTTCGGCAAGGGCCTCGGCAACGGCATGAGCGGCGGGTTCCTCTACCAGTACGACCCCTCGGGCGAGTTGCCGGGCCGGGTGAGCGCCGACTCGCTGCGGGTGTTCCGGGTGACCGACACCGAGCACGGCGCCTTCCACGAGGAAGCCGTGCGGCTGCTCCTGGAGTGGCACGTGGAGGCCACCGGCTCGCCGCTCGCGGCCCGGTTGCTCCACGACTGGAACACCGAACGCCAGCACCTGTACTGCGGGATGCCCAGGGCGCTGCTGCTGTACCAGGACGCCTCCGAGATCCTCGCCGCGGCCACCCGGTCCGAGCTCCTCGACGAGCTCGCGACGTCGATCGCGACGGACAAGCTCCGTGCGTTCAAGGTCGACTACCGCGACCGCCGCACCGTGCTCGGCGGTCGCGCCCCGGCCCTCGGCGACCAGGGCGGCGACGACATGTTCTCGCTGCTGTCCTCGTACACGGTGCTCGGCGTCGCACAGGACCTCGCGCTCAAGAGGGTGCCCGGAGCGAGCGGCCCGGACGACCCGCGGGTCGCCGAGGCCGTCCGGAACCTGGTGCTGACCGAGGACTTCTTCGTCAAGCAGCGCGTCGTCAAGTACCTGCGCGGCACGCTGGAGCGGTTCGACGACGAGGAGCTCGCCACGCTCATCGCCGTCAAGCGCCTCGACGACTACAAGCGGGCACTCAAGCAGCGCAACAACCTGAGCGTGGACGCTCCCGGCACCTACGGCTGGATCCTCCACCAGAACAGCAAGAACGCCGGCCGCGTCCGGGCCGCCCGGTTCGACGAACTACTCGCGACCGCGGCCCTCACCGACCTGGCCGACCTGGCCGTCCGCCACCTCCCGCAGGCCCCGACCGAAGCGGTGACCACGTGACACTCATGTCCCCGACCGGGTCCCTGATCCCGGCCGACGCGCCGTTCTCCGCCGAACAGGAGGCGTGGCTCGCCGGGTTCATCGCCGGCATCGCCGCCGCCGGACGCCGGGAAACCGCGGCCGGCGACGCGCCCACCGCCACCATCGACGTCCTGTTCGGCACCCAGACGGGAAGCGCCGAGTTCCTCGCCTGCGAGCTCGTCGCCGGGGCCCGCACCCGGGGCCTCGGCGGGACCGCCACCGAACTCGACGCGGTCACGCCCGAACAACTCGCCGGAATGTCCCACCTGCTCATCGTGACCTCGACGTACGGCGAGGGCGAGATGCCCGACAACGCCGGACTGTTCTGGGAGGCGCTCCAGGCCGAGGGGGCACCCCAGCTGGAGGGTCTGCGTTACGCGGTCCTCGGGCTCGGCGACCGGGGGTACGACGAGTTCTGCCAGGCCGCGAAGCTCATCGACACCCGCCTGGAGCAGCTCGGCGCGACCCGCCTGCTCGACCGCGTCGACTGCGACGTCGACTTCGAGGACCCGGCCGCACAGTGGACGACGGCGGTCCTGGACCGCCTCGTCGCCGAGACCGGTGCCACGCCGGCGGGCCAGCCCGCCGCGGCGAGCCCCGCAGCCCCGGCTCCCGCCGCCCGCTCGACCTGGAACAAGCGCAACCCCTACCGGTCCCGGCTCGCGGCCAACAGGCTGCTGTCCTCGCCGGACAGCGCGAAGGAGATCCGCCACTACGAACTCGCCCTCGGCGACAGCGGGATGACGTACGCGGCCGGCGACGCGCTCGCCGTCGTCCCGGTGAACGACGGCGCGCTCGTCGGCGAGCTGCTCGCACACCTCGGTGCCAGCGGTGACGAAGAGGTCGACGGGCGCCCGCTCGCCGAGGTGCTGCGCACCGGACGGGAGATCCGCACCCCGTCGAAGGAACTCGTCGCCGACCTGGTCGAGCGGGCGCCGTCGAGCGAGCTCGCCGCGGTCGTCGCCCACGGCGACCGGTCCGACCTCGACTCCTGGCTCTGGGGCCGGGACGTCCTCGACGTGCTGCGCGACGCCGGCCCCTCGGCACCGGGCCTCGACGAGTTGCTGCCCTTCCTCCGGCCGCTCCAGGCGCGGCAGTACTCGATTTCGTCGAGTCCGCTCGCCCACCCGGACCACATCCACCTCACCGTCGCGTCCGTCCGCTACGGCACCGGGCAGCGCCGGTACGAGGGCGTCGCGTCGACCTTCCTCGCGGACCGGATCGGCGACCACGCGGAGCACCCGGACGTCGGCGTCTACGTCCAGCCGAACGCCTCCTTCAGCGTTCCGACAAACGACGACGCCCCGATGGTCATGATCGGCCCCGGCACCGGGATCGCGCCGTTCCGCGGCTTCCTGCACGAACGCGCCGCACGGGGCGCCACCGGCCGCAACTGGCTGTTCTTCGGCGACCAGCACCGTCAGACCGACTTCGTCTACGAGGACGAGCTCACCCAGCTGGGCGAGCAGGGTGTCCTCACCCGGCTCGACCTCGCGTTCTCCCGCGACCAGGCCGAGAAGATCTACGTACAGACGCGCATGCGCGAGCAGTCGCGCGAGCTGTACGGGTGGCTGGAGGACGGCGCGTACCTGTACGTCTGCGGCGACGCCTCCCGGATGGCGAAGGACGTCGAGGCGGCGCTGCTGGGCGTCATCGCCGAGCAGCGCGGACGCGGTGACGACGACGCCGCGCAGTACCTGGCGGACCTGCGCCGGGCGAAGCGTTACGTGCGGGACGTGTACTGAGCATGGCGGGCGATCATCCGGAGCCGCAGGACACCGACGGGCTGTGCGCGTTCGAGAAGTGCTGCGGCAGGAGGAACAGCACCGTGCGGCTGATCGACGCGCGGATGCCGGAGCTGGCGCACTGCCTGACGCTGTTCCAGCACGTCCAGGCGGTCACCGGCGGGCCGGTCGCACGGATCGACCAGGCCGGCAGCTACGGGGTGCCGAGCCTGCGCGGTGAGGCGTTCACCGTGCAGCCGGGCTCGATCGCCCTGCGCATCGACGGCGACGGCCTCGTAGCGGCGGCGGTCGTCCGGGACGAGGGCACCGGAACGGTCACCCTGGACCTGTTCGACGCGGAGGGCCGCACCGTGCACCGCGGGCGGCTGCTCTCCGAGGCGGACCGCCTGCTGGTCGGCCTCGCCCGCCCGGCCGGCGTGGGCACCACGGTCACCGCACCGCCCCGTGCCCCCCGGGTGCCGGCGTGGGAGGACGGCGACCAGCTCGCGCAGCTCGACGCGGTCCTCCTGGACGGCGGCGCGGCCCGGCGCGCGGCGTTCGACCGGTACCGGGGCGAGCACCGGGCGATCGACGTCGGCGTGGTACCGGCGGTGCTGGAGCAGGTCTGCTCCGCGGGCCTGCCGATCGGCGTGGCGGTGTTCGCTCCGGCGGCCATGCAGGCGTGCAGCGGCCGGGTGCACGTCACCGAGCAGACCATCGGCGGTCAGGTGTTCGCGGCGATCGCGGAGAGTTCGGTGGAGATCGAACTCGGGGCCGTCCGGGCGGGCCACCTCGTCCGTTCCACGGCGGCGCACGGACCGACCTCGGCGATCGAACTCGATGACGAGGAAGGGCGCTGCGTCGCGGTCCTCACGCAGTTCGGGATCGTCGGCGAGCAGGTGCACGCGGCGTGGGAAGACCTCGCGGAGTCACTGCCCGACGCCTAGACGTCACCGCGTGAGCGCAAAGAGGGGGCGGATCGTCCGCATCGGACGGACCCCCCCCCCACGGGTATCGCGAGGTGGGGGGGGGGCCGCGGCCCCCCGCGCGGACCGCGGCGCCCCACCCCGCGGTGCCCGCGGCGCGGCCCC